>JAEWCF010000005.1 GCA_023390775.1 Bacteroidota bacterium
GCCACTGCACCAGCCCGAGCCTGATCTTCATCGAAGAGCGCGACGAGGCGTTGATGCCCTGGTAATAGATGTTGTTCCACTCGATAAGCGTCGCGTAATCCTTTGACTCGTGGTCGCCGGGCAGGTAATTCTTGAGGACTTTTCTAACGTGGAAATCATTCGAGATCTGGAACGACAGCGTCGCGTCATAAATCTCCTTGTTGCGGACCTTGTCGATGTACTCGCGCGGGGTAAGGGTCTCCGCATACTGGTGATAGCTCGGGATGCGCCCACCGGCGATGATACTCTTGAGATTGAGCATCTCGCACAGGTGCTTGCGCGCCTCGTAAAGCCTCCGGCCGAGCCTGAGGCCGCGGTATTCCGGATGGACAAAGATCTCGATTCCGTACAGCGTGTCGCCCTGCGGATTGTGGGTCGAGAAAGTATAGTCGCCCGTGATGAGCGTGTAGGTGTGCCGGTCGCCGAATTCGTCATAGTCCACGATGATCGACAGCGCGCAGGCTACGACCTTTCCGTCCACCTCGATGCAAAGCTGGCCGTCGGGGAATATCGAAAGCAACTTGTTGATGCTGCTCCGGCTCCAGACCTGGCCACCCAACGTGTCGTAGGCCTCGCGCATGGAATCGCGGAGGTCGTAATAATCGTCGGCGGTAAGGGTGCGGTTGACGATGTTCATGGTTTTTTGATATAAGATACAAATAAATGTACCAATTGTTTAATGTATCAATATACCAATTTTCCTCCTAAGATTGTCAGTAGGTAATTGGTACATTTACACATTTGCACATTTACACATTGACAAATTCACCATCTACATAGGCTATGAATAACAAGATATCGTCTGAAAGGCTAAAATTGATTCGCTCGGTTGAAAAAGTGCTGGAAGGCCCAATGATTTTCCTGGGGTTTGTTTGGCTGGTTTTGCTGGTGGTGGAACTTATTTGGGGGCTGACGCCGATATTGGATTATTTGAGCCTGACAATCTGGGCCGTGTTCATCATCGATTTCGCGATAAAGTTTGTGCTGGCACCAAGCAAGACGGAGTACATTAAAAAGAATGTACTGACCGCAGTGTCATTGCTGATTCCGGCGCTTCGGGTGTTTAGGGTGCTCCGGTTCCTTCGGGTGTTGCGTGGACTGCGCGGGGTAAGGCTCGTGCGGATCGTGTCATCGGTTAACCGAAGCCTCAAGAGCTTGGGCAAGACGATGAAGAGGCGTGCCTTTGGCTATGTGATGATGCTCACGGTGATCGTGACCTTTGCCGGTGCGGCGGGAATGTACGCACTGGAGAACCCGAACCCGGGATTTACGAGTTACGGACTGGCCCTTTGGTGGACTGCCATGCGCGTCATTACCGCAGGAAACGAGTTCAATCCCCTGACGCCCGAAGGCCGCGGGCTGGCGTTCCTGATAGCGGTTTTCGGGTACAGTATCTTTGGCTACGTGACCGCCACCTTTGCGACGTTTTTCATTGGCCGGGACGCCGAAGAACAAAATGCGCCGGTTGCCGGTTCCAAACAACTTGACGAATTGAAGGCCGAGGTCCGGGCCTTGCGGGCGTTGATTGAGGAGAAGCTGAATAAATAGGATGGAGCCCTTTCTTTCCCCCAATGCCCGCGTGAGGGATGGAAGCGGCATCCTTTTGCGAGGCCACGAGCAAAAAATACAGCGGACAGCCCGACGGCGACCTCGCTACATCTGGTAATACCCGATATTCACCGCCGGCACGCCCAAATGAGATAGTGGTTGGATACCCAATACTCATAACCCATTGCCCAACACAAAAAAAGCCCGCTTTCGCAGGCTTTTCAAGTAAGTAGTAAGGTTACAAAAACGTTATTTTACTTTGTTCAGGATGGCTTTGAAAGCCTCGGGGTGGTTCATGGCCAAATCGGCGAGTACCTTGCGGTTCAATTCGATTCCGGCGCCTTTCACTTTCCCCATGAACTGCGAATACGACATTCCTTCCAGGCGGGCTCCGGCGTTGATACGCTGGATCCACAGTGCGCGGAAGTTCCTCTTGTTTTGCTTGCGGTCGCGGTAGGCGTAAAGCATGGCTTTTTCCACCGCGTTCTTGGCAACTGTCCAAACGTTTTTGCGACGACCAAAGAAACCTTTGGCCTGCTTCATAATCTTTTTTCTGCGTGCCCTTTTGGCAACTGAATTTACTGATCTAGGCATAATTTAAATGTGTTTTGTACAAGGCGCCCGTTTGGGACTTAAAGCACTGGTACAGGGTTATTAATTGTTTAACCGAGGAGCGGCAGGTTTTGAGTTTTGGGTTCTGGGTTTTGGGACCCATAACTCATGACTCATAACTCACAACTGTCTTAGATAATCCTCAACTGCTCCTTCACGCTCTTCATGTCACTCTGGTGAACAAGGGCCGAATGCGTAAGCGCGAGCTTGCGTTTCTTTGACTTCTTGGTCAGGATGTGGCTTTTGAAGGCGTGCTTCCTTTTAATCTTACCAGAGCCCGTCACTTTAAAGCGTTTCTTGGCGCTGGATTTGGTTTTCATTTTAGGCATTTTTCCTAAGAATTTATTTATTACTACTTACTTTCAATTCGATGTAATTTGAAGGGCGTTTCGCTAAAGCGAAAATACCTGAAGCCCACCGGGCTTCCTCCTTTTAATTTCAAATTACTTACTTATTTTGGTTTTGCGTTTTGGGTTATGGGTATTGGGATGTTCCCACTACTCATAACTCATAACTCATAACTATTTCTTCTTCTTCGGCGCAATGAACATGATCATCCGCTTTCCTTCCAGTACGGGCAGTGCTTCCACTTTTCCGTGTTCCTCGAGGTCCTGGGCGAGGCGCAGGAGCAGGATCTGGCCCTGTTCCTTATAGATGATCGAGCGGCCTTTGAAAAAAACGAAGGCTTTCAGTTTCGAACCTTCCTTGAGGAATTTCTCGGCGTTCTTCTTCTTGAATTCATAGTCATGCTCGTCGGTCTGCGGCCCAAAGCGAATTTCCTTAATGGTAACCTGCGTCGACTTTGCCTTGAGTACCTTTTCGCGCTTCTTTTGCTCGTACACGAACTTCTTGTAGTCCATGATCTTGCATACCGGCGGATCGGCGTTCGGGGAGATTTCCACAAGGTCGAGTTCCTGCTGGTCGGCCATTTTCATGGCTTCGACGGTCTTGTAAACGCCCGGCTCCACATTTTCACCCACGAGGCGCACCTCAGGAGTGTTGCGGATGTGCTGGTTGATGCGGTGGGCGTCCTTTTTTTCTACCCGAGGCTGGTAACCTCTGTTATTTCTGATTGCTATGACTAAAAATGTTTAAGTTAAACTATTATATATTGAATGTCTTGAGCGTCTTGCCGATCTCTTCATTGACCATGGTTGCGAAATCATCGATGGACATCGTCGCATTGCCGCGTCCTTCCTGGCCGTGGCGGCGCACCGATACCGTTCCGTTACGCTCCTCTTCCTCGCCCACGATGAGCATGAAGGGAAACTTCTTGGTTTCGGCTTCCCTGATTTTTCGCCCGATGGTCTCGTTGCGATTGTCAATTAGGGCGCGAATTTCGCGATTTTCCAGCAATTCCAAAACTTTTTTCGCATAATTTTCATACTTCTCGCTCAAAGACAGGATGATAGCCTGCTCGGGCATGAGCCATAGCGGGAAGTTTCCGCCGGTATGTTCCAGCAGGATAGCGATGAAGCGTTCCATCGATCCAAACGGCGCCCTGTGGATCATCACCGGGGTGTGCAGCTTGTCGTCGGCACCTTTATAGGTAAGCCCGAACCGCTCCGGCAGGTTATAATCTACCTGGATGGTTCCGAGTTGCCACTGGCGGCCCAGCGCGTCCTTGACCATGAAGTCCAGTTTGGGGCCGTAAAATGCGGCCTCGCCATATTCGACGACGGTATTCAGGCCTTTGTCGCGCGCGGCGTTGATGATGGCATTCTCGGCTTTTTCCCAATTTTCGTCCGATCCGATGTATTTGTCGCGGTTTTCCGGGTCCCTAAGCGAGATCTGCGCCGTAAAATTCTCGAACCCGAGCGAACTGAAGACGTACATCACCAAATCGATCACCACCTTGAATTCGGTGTCGAGCTGGTCCGGCGTACAAAAGATATGCGCATCATCCTGTGTGAATCCTCGGACCCGCGTCAAACCGTGCAATTCACCCGATTGCTCGTAACGGTAAACCGTCCCGAATTCGGCGTAGCGCTTCGGCAGGTCGCGGTAGGACCAGGTGCGGGCGTTGTAGATCTCGCAGTGGTGCGGGCAGTTCATCGGCTTGAGCAAAAATTCCTCGCCTTCGGCCGGCGTATGGATCGGCTGGAAACTGTCGGCGCCGTACTTCGCATAATGGCCGGACGTCACATAGAGTTCCTTTTGCCCGATGTGTGGCGAAGCAACAAGTTCGTAACCGGCTTTCTTTTGTGCTTTCTTCAAAAAGTTCTCGAGCCTCTCCCGTAGCGCGGCGCCTTTCGGCAACCAGAGCGGAAGCCCTTGTCCGACACGCTGTGAAAAAGTGAACAGGTCCAGTTCCTTGCCCAGTTTGCGGTGGTCGCGGCGCTTGGCTTCCTCGAGCAGTTCGAGGTATTCGGTGAGGTCCTTTTGTTTTGGGAATGAGATTCCGTAGACGCGGGTGAGCTGCTTGTTCTTCTCGTCGCCGCGCCAGTAGGCCCCGGCCGCACTCATGATCTTCATCGCCTTGATAATGCCGGTGTTGGGGATATGCCCGCCGCGGCAGAGATCGGTAAAGGTCGAATGGTCGCAAAAGGTGATCGTGCCGTCCTCGAGGTTTTCGATCAGCTCGGTCTTGTAAGGATTGTCCTTATATAGTGCGAGTGCCTCGGCCTTGCTCGCCGAACGCATCTTAAAATCGTGCTTCTCCCTGGCGATCTCCAGCACGCGGTCCTCAATCTTCTTGAAATCGGCTTCGTGGAATTTGTGGTCTCCAAAATCGACGTCGTAATAAAAGCCGTTCTCGATGGCCGGGCCAATGGTCAGGTGGATGCCGGGATAGAGTTCCTGCAGGGCCTGTGCCATGACGTGCGAGCTGGAGTGCCAAAAAGCCTTTTTTCCCTCTTTGTCATTCCAGGTGTGCAGGATGAGCGATCCGTCGCGGGTAATCGGCGTGGTCGTTTCAATGGCGGTGCCGGCAAAAGTGGCCGAAATCACGTTTCGGGCCAATCCTTCGCTAATGCTCTGTGCAACCTCCATGGGTGTCACTCCGTCCTGAAATTCCCTGACCGAACCGTCCGGGAGCGTAATCTTGATCATATTATGTGTTTGAAAGCGCAAATATAGTTTAATGTGAAAATTAATTAATGTGTAAATATACCAATTCGATCCCCAATGATCAGGTTTACTTCAATTGGTATATTGGTACATTGACAATTGGTACATTGATCTGGGCGTGCCGGCGGTCATCATTTCGTTACGGTATATGTTGAGAGGTCGCCGTCGGGCTGTCCGCTGTATCTTTTCTCTACGCCATGCTCCGTGAAAAGGATGCCGCTTCCATCCCTCACGCGGACGGAAGTGCCGTTCATCGATGCAAATCTTAAAATTGATAAAAAGTTCCGTTTAATATTTGCGCATTGAGAAATCGTTTATATCTTTGCCATCCGGTTTTGAAATAAGGGACCGGAATTCTGTAAAAGTTCATTGTTATTTATTGAGGTTCAGAGGTAAAGAAAATTTATCAATTTTTTTTGAATTTTTTTCTTGCGATTCTCAATTTACTGCGTACTTTTGCACCCGCTTTGAGAACGAAAGTTTAAAAGCGAAAAACAAGAAGACACGTTCATAGACATATTGGATTGACAGCACTTTTTAAGGGCGACCTTAAAAAGAAGCAGAGAGTAAGAAAGAATACGTTAGAATAAGACCATGAGGTCGGATTAAAGATTTGCCGTAAATTTTAATAATATACGATGAAGAGTTTGATCCTGGCTCAGGATGAACGCTAGCGGCAG
>JAEWCF010000049.1 GCA_023390775.1 Bacteroidota bacterium
CACCAATCTGGCCAACCTGTACAAGCTGCAGAACAACATTCCGATGGCGCTCGAACATTACAACCGCTCGCTCGAGATCCGAAGGCAACTGGGCGACCCGGCAGGAATCGCGGCCAATCTCGACAACATGGCCAGTACCTATCGTTCGATCGGGAAACTGGACGAGGCCTTCGACCTGCACATCCAGGCTTTGGAACTCTTTGAAAAATCGGGGAACCGCCAGGGGATCGCGACCTCGCTCACCAACGCGGGCGTGCTGCTTCTGGACAAACAGGCTCCCGGCCGCGCGATGGAATTCTTCGTCAAGGGCAAGCGCATCGCCCAGCAGATCGGCGACCGGACCAGCCTCGCCCTCACCCTGGTCAATATCGGAGCGCTGCACATGCTCGACAAGAAATGGGACCTGGCCCTTTCGCATTTTGAAAAAGCAACGCCGATGGTCGAGGCCTTGGGCATCAAGAAGGAACTCTGCTACATCTATGTCAAGTCGGCGCTTTGTTACCGAATGAAGGAGGACTACGGCAAGGCGCTGGATTTCGTCGACAGGGCATCGGTGATAGCCGAGCAAAACAATTTTATAGACCAACAACGCGACATCGCCTCCATGCGCGGCGAAATCCTCTATCTGACCCAGCACTACAAACAGGCCTACGAGGAATTCCAGAAGGAGCAATTGCTCACCGATCAGCTTGCCGTGGTCAACTCACTCGACAAGGCCGCCGAAATCAAGTATCGGTACCAATTCAAGGATTCGTTGTCACGTGCCCATTCGCAGTCCACCCAGCTCAAAAAGTCACTTTCCAAAACGGGTATTGAACTTGAACAAACGCGCAATGAAGTTGCATGGTGGATCGCGGGTTCGGCGGTATTGCTGGCGATGTTGGGCGGCGCGATCCTACTGATGAAACGCCGCAGGAAAAAACTGGAGATCAGGCAACTCGCCACCGAACAGAAATTGCTTCGGGCGCAAATGAACCCGCACTTCATCTTCAATTCCATCGACAACCTCCAGAGCCTGATCTACAACAAGCAGGAGCAGGACGCTGTGGAATACCTGAGCCGATTTTCAAAACTGACGCGCCAGATCCTCGAGACCACCGAGGCCAGCTACATCACACTGGCCGAGGAGCACGACCTGCTGGAGAGTTACATGGAGGCGCAGAAGATGCTCTACGGAAACAAATTTGGGTACGAGATCGATATTGACGAGCAGCTCGATCCCGAAGCAACGCTGCTTCCCCCGATGCTGGCCCAGCCGTACATCGAGAACGCGATCAAGCACGGGCTTCGCGACAAAACCTCCGAAGGAAAAATCCAGATCAAATTCTTCCTGCAAGGGTCCAGATTGATGTTCGAGGTGCGCGACAACGGCAGCGGCTTCAGCGCAAGCCCGGCACAATCCGAGCGCAAATCACTCGCGATGGCCATCACCAGGAAACGACTCGCACAGTACAATAAGGACAACGGCTATGTGATCGATGCCGGCAATATTTTGGGCGATGGCGGCCGCGCACTAGGCGCGAGAGTATCCTTCGAGATTCCTTATTTTTGTGAAAACTAGTTATGCTCAGAGCCGTTGTCATTGATGATGTCGAGGCGATCCGCAAGAAAAACGCGGCGCTGATTGCCCTGGTTTGCCCGAATGTTTCGATCGTGGGCCAGGCCGATTCGGTGGCATCGGGAATCAATCTGATCCGGCAAACAAGCCCCGACTTGGTCTTTCTGGATGTCGAAATGCCCGACGGGACCGGTTTCGATTTGTTGCAGAAGCTTTCGCCGATTGCTTTCAAGGTCATCTTTATTACTGGCTATGAAGATTTTGCGATCCGCGCGTTCCGCTATTCGGCCATCGACTACTTGCTCAAGCCGCTCGACAAGACCGAACTCGCCGAGGCTGTCAAGAAAGCCGAGCACGCTCTCGAATCGGACGTCTTCGAGATGAAGTTACAGAATTTGTTCACCAATCTCGAGCGGCCCAAGAACCTGCAAAAACTGGTGCTCAAGACATCGGATAAAATCTATTCGGTTAACATCCAGGACATCATCCATTGCGAATCCGACAAGAATTATACGACCTTCCACTTTATCAACGCGCCCAAACTCGTGGTCTCGACGGGCCTCAAGGAGTACGAGGCGCTACTGGGCCCGCACAATTTCTTTCGCACGCACAAGTCGCACCTGATCAACATGACCTACTTTGACCACTTCATCAAAAGTGAGGGCGGCAACACCATCGTGATGAAGAACAAGACGGCGATCCCGCTATCGGTGCGCAAGAAGGACGAGTTCCTGCTTTTGCTCGATGCGATGTAATACTCCTTCCCGCCCAAAACGCTCGTTTGCCCATTTGCTACGTTAATCGGTTAAAACCCGACGTTGGTGCATCGGTCAAAATTGCCGCATTTCTTTGATTTAATATTGCCCCCGGAATGCCGCCAACAACGGCTTTTCGGTAACAAAATATTTTATCAAAATGAAAAAGACATTATTTATCGGACTTCTGTTCCTCTCGATCACAACGGCCCAGGCGCAATTGATGGGCAAACTCAACCGCGCAGCCAATACCGTGGAAACCGCCAACAAGGCCGGCAAACTCGTCAAGGGCGCCACCGAAAAAGCGGGTAAGGGTGGCAAGAGCGGATTGGCGCCGGCGGGACTCAAACTCGACTGGACGCAATACCCGATGACTCCGGCCATCACGTTTCAATCACTGTTGTACGGCACCACCAACGGGCGCGCCGACAATTACACCGCTACCTTCATCCCCAACCGCACCGCTTCGGGCAAATCGGTGAGCCCGACTGCCGATCAATCGGATTACCTCAGGATCAAGATCTACAAGGACGGGCAATACCAGAATTATTTTGAATATGAAGGCGACCAGGCTTTTGAGGAGGGCAAGAAGGTCAAGTTCAATTGGCCCAAGAGCCGCTACCAGCGCAACGGCGAATGGGTAGGCTGGTCCGAATCGTTCCTCAACCAATGGGGCGCCGGCAATTACCGCCTGGATTTCTACGCAGGTGACAAGATGTTCTACTCGTTTGACTTCGAGCTGGCCAAACTCACCAACAACGACCCGTACGCCTCGATGAAGGAAATGTGGGTGACGCGCGGCCCGTGGAACAACTTCGCCTACGTGAACCACGCCAATACCGGCAACCTGGTCTTTGGTTTTTACCTGACGCACGAGGAATTCATGCCGAACCCGTCGGATGCGAAGAAAACCACCAAGCCGGTCAAGTGGTCGGTCAAGATGCTCAAGGACGGAAAGCCCTACGCCCAGCACTACGGCAACGGCCCCAATACGGCCCAGGTGAAACAAGCCGAGTGGGGTGAGCAGATGTGCGCCTTCAAGCTCGTGGACAAGCCGGGCGAAGTGAAATTTGCGAGCCTGACCGACGGCGCGTACAAAATCGAACTTACCGTCGAGGGCGAGGCCAAGCCGAGGATCTACAACTTTACGGTGAAGGACAAGAAAATCGTTTTGATCCCGGAACAGGACCGCACCAAGAACACCGATCCCACACGCCTGATCGAAGGCTGGAACGACTATTTCTGGCTTAAACTTGAAAAATAATCTATGATTTGGAAACCCGGTCTTAACAGGTCGGGTTTTCAATATTTATCACTGTGCGACAGTGGATTTTCGTAAACAATTTTTTCAATTAAAAAAATCTTCGGCCCCAGCATTTAAACAAAACATTTCCATACGTTTGGCCGATTTTTTAAAATCAAATTCATTTAAATACCAAGAACTTGAAACAAAATTACTTTTCAGCACCTACACGCCGGTTCCTTTCGCTCCTGGCGTTGTTTTTATGTTGCCAGGTAGCCATCGCGCAATTGACGGTTCCGGCGGGCAACACGTACGGATTTTTGGACGCGCGCCCGCTATCGGTGGATTACACCTTTGAGCGCGTGGCCTCGAAATACACCGCTGCCGAGATGGGCATCGCCGCGGGTTCCACCATCACGGGCATCCGCTATTACCTGCAATCGGCATCATTCCCGTCAAATACCCCCATCAAGGTGTATCTGAGCAACGTGAGCGGAACGAGCTATTTCTCGATGATCTATTCCAATGTGCAGCCATCGGGTACGCCCAATTTCCAGGGAACGTTGCCCGCCGCATATTTTACGCCCGGCCGCTGGATCAATATCCCTTTGACCATACCTTTTACCTATAACGGAAACAGCATCCAGGTCCTGGTCGAGACCAATGCAGGTTCTACCGTAACCGAATCCTCCACCGCCAAGCAATTCCGCTGGTCGTTGGGGCCGACCAACTCCTCGCAGCACTGGAGTACCTGGCAGTCCACCTTTAACAACAACAGTTACGGCCAGCCCGAAAGCGGCAGGCCCAATATCCAACTCTTCTATAACACGGCCGGCGCTGCGGGCAACGTGTCGTTTGACAACGTGACTTTTACCGCTTCCGAAAACACGACGGCGACCATCACCGTCAACCGTAATGCGGGTTCGACCGGAGCGATTTCGGTGAATTATGCCACGGCAAACGGGACGGCGACCGCGGGTTCCGATTATGCGGCCGCTTCAGGCACACTCAACTGGGCCGACGGCGACATGACGCCCAAAAGCTTCAACATTCCCATAAATGCCGATTTCGTGTTGGACGATGCCGAGACGATCAACTTGACCTTGTCAAATCCCGTCGGAACCACCATCGCAAACGGATCGACCGCCACGCTCACCATCACCGACGTATTGCCTCCGATGCAGGGAACCTATACCGTCGGGGCCGGCGGCGACTATCCTTCCCTGACCAATGCGGGCGGCATCTTTCAGCAGATCAACACGCGGATCGCGGGCATTTCGGGGCCGCTCACCATCAACATCATCTCCGACCTTACGGGAGAGACGGGCAACATTGCCCTCAATCCCATCGCGGGCGGGCATTCGGTACTTATCCAACCTTTTGGAGCGCCAAGGACCATAACCGGAGCGCTCAGTACAACAGCCAACCTGGGGCTCATCCGCTTTGAGGGCGCCGACAACATCACCATCAACGGTTCGCTTACCGGCGCCAATCCTGCTGAAAACCTGATCGGCGGCGATGCCTCGATGCGCCAGCTCACGATTGTCAACAACTCGGCAGGCAATACGACCGCCGTGCTTTTCAATTCGTCTACCAACGGTGCCTATAACAATACGATCAAGAACGTCAATGTTGTCGGCGGAACCGTCAGCAACGGCTACGGGGTCATGTACCGCGTTTTCCCGCACAGCAGCTCATTCCCTTCGGAAGTGAACAACCAGAACGGCAAAGTGCAGAACTGCTCGTTCAAGAAATCGGCGATTGGTATCTATTCGGCGGGTTCGACCACGACCAACCCAAGCACCGGGCTTGTCATCACACAAAACGACATCTCGGCCACCGGAGCCGAACGCGTATCGAGTGCTGCCGTTTTCATTGCAAACGAAACCAATCCGCAGGTTACTTTCAACAAGGTATTTGTCAACAATACAACCGGAAGCAACAGCGAGACCGTCGGGCTTGGCATCGGGGTCGGAACCGCGAACGCATCGAGCGTCACCAGTGGCGGGATCAGCGGCGCACTCGTGGCCAATAACTGGATCACCGGAGTCGTGAGCACCATTGACCTGGGCGGCGCAACGGTGGGAATTGCCGTTTCCGGGACCGCATTCGGAACCCCGAACGTTGTGCGCAACAACATGATCGCGAATGTATCGGGACTCGCCCAGTACAATTACAATGTTGCCGGCATCTGGGTCGTCGGGGCCGTTGCCTCTGAGACCAAACTCTTCCACAACACGATTCACCTTTACGGCGACCGCGGTCCGCGTACGAACCAATCGCCAAGCTATGGAATCGGGATTTCGGGGCTTGACCCCTCGGTGGAAATGAAGAACAACATCATCTCGACCACTCAGATCGCCACGGGCGGCGGAGCGGTGAAAACTTATGCCGTCGGCACGCTGAGCACGACTTTCAACAACCTGATTTCCAACAACAACGTTTTTTACAGCGGAGGCGTTCAGGACGGCGGATTTCGTTCGGGCGGGCTTGCGAACAACGTCGGAACCAATTATGCCACGCTGGCAGACTGGAGCACCGCGACCGGAAAAGATGCCAACTCGATCGAGGTTCAGCCAGTTTTTGTCGCACCGACCGACCTGCACCTTGCAGCAGGCAGCAACGCGACAATCGAGGGCATCGGAACTCCCATTGCCAGTGTCACGGGCGACATCGACATGCAGCCGCGCAGCGCGACAAACCCGACTCCAGGCGCTGATGAATCAAACGTGACGGCCTTTGTGATCTCGACGGGAGCCGGTACCAACGGAATCATTTCGCCTGCCGGAACCACTTTAGTCGCCTCCAATGGAAGCCAAACTTATTCGATCACGCCCAACTGCGGTTTCGCGGTGGCCGATGTGCTGGTCGATGGGGTATCGCAAGGCGCGATCACGGCTTATACATTTGACAACGTATCGGCCAACCATACGATCACGGCTACTTTTATTGGAAGCGTGCCGACGATCACCGCTTCGGGACCGACAAGTTTCTGCAACGGCTCAAGCGTGACCCTGACCTCTTCATCGGTCACCGGAAACACCTGGTCCAACGGTGCGACGACGCAATCGATCACCGTTACCGAGGCGGGTTCCTATACCGTCACCGTCAATAACGGCGCCTGTTCAATAGGAACTTCGGCTGCAACCGTGGTATCGATTACTGCCGGGCCAACCGCCCCAACAATCACCGCATCCGGCGCTACGACTTTCTGTACAGGCGGAAGCGTGACTTTGACCTCGTCATCGACAACAGGAAACATCTGGTCGAACGGCGCGACGACGCAATCGATCACGGTTTCAACCGGCGGATCGTACAGCGTTTCGGTTAACAATGGGACTTGCGCATCAGCCGCTTCAGTACCGACTGTGGTTACCGTAAACGCATTGCCGGCCACACCAACGATTACCGCCTCGGGCGCGACGACCTTCTGCCAGGGCGGAAGCGTGACTTTGACTTCGTCTTCGGCCACCGGAAACATCTGGTCGAACGGCGATACGACGCAATCGATCACGGTTTCAACCGGCGGATCGTACAGCGTTTCGGTCAACAACGGGACTTGTGCCTCGGCTTCATCGGCAGCAACTGTCGTTACGGTGAACGCACTTCCTGCCACACCGACGATCACAGCCTCGGGTGCAACAACCTTCTGCCAGGGCGGAAGCGTAACCCTGACCTCGTCATCGACGACCGGAAACATCTGGTCGAACGGTGCGACCACGCAATCGATCACGGTTTCAACCGGCGGTTCATACAGCGTTTCGGTGAACAATGGAACCTGCGCATCGGCTGCTTCGGCAGCGACTGTAGTTTCTGTTAACGCACTGCCGGCCACGCCGACGATCACGGCTTCGGGTGCGACGACTTTATGCCAGGGCGGAAGCGTGACCCTGACATCGTCTTCGGCCACCGGAAACATCTGGTCGAACGGCGCGACGACGCAATCGATTACCGTTTCGACGGGCGGATCGTACAGCGTTTCGGTCAACAACGGAACTTGTGCTTCAGCTGCTTCGGCAGCGACTGTTGTTACGGTGAACGCATTGCCGGCCACACCGACGATCACCGCATCGGGTGCGACGACCTTCTGCCAGGGCGGAAGCGTGACCCTGACCTCGTCATCAGCCACCGGGAATATCTGGTCAAACGGTGCGACGACGCAATCGATCACGGTTTCGACGGCTGGATCGTACAGCGTTTCGGTCAACAACGGGACTTGTGCATCTGCAGCTTCGGCACCGACTGTGGTTACCGTAAACGCATTGCCGGCCACACCGACGATCACCGCCTCAGGTGCGACGACCTTCTGCCAGGGCGGAAGCGTGACTTTGACCTCGTCTTCGGCTACAGGAAACATCTGGTCGAACGGTGCGACCACGCAATCGATCACGGTTTCGACAGCCGGTTCTTACAGCGTTTCGGTCAACAACGGAACTTGTGCTTCAGCTGCTTCGGCACCGACAGTAGTTACGGTAAACGCATTGCCAGCCACGCCAACGATCAGCGCATCCGGCGCTACGACTTTCTGTACAGGCGGAAGTGTTACTTTGACCTCTTCATCGGCCACCGGGAACATCTGGTCGAACGGTGCGACCACGCAATCGGTCACGGTTTCAACGGCCGGATCGTACAGTGTTTCGGTCAACAATGGGACTTGTGCATCTGCATCTTCGGCACCGACTGTGGTTACCGTAAACGCTTTGCCGGCAACACCGACGATAACGGCATCGGGTGCGACGACCTTTTGCCAGGGCGGAAGCGTGACTTTGACTTCTTCATCAGCCACCGGGAACATCTGGTCGAACGGTGCGACCACGCAATCGATCACGGTTTCAACTGAGGGAGCGTATACGGTTACGGTCATGAGCGGCGAATGTTCGTCGTTGGCCTCGGAACCCATCTCCATCAACGTAAATGCAATGCCTGTGGCTACCGTGACGCAAAATGCGGGAGTTGTGACGGCGGCGCAATCGGGCGCGACTTATCAATGGTTCACCTGTGCGAACGTGGAACTGGATGGCGAAACGGGCCAGACTTTCATCCCGACGGTCGTGGGCGATTACTATGTCGTGATCACGCTGGGCGACTGCATGGTCGAATCGGCCTGCATATCGGTTACTACGCTGGATCAGGCGGACTTTGCTCCTGCCCGATTCACTTTCTACCCGAATCCGGTCACCGACGTGCTCAACATCGGCCACAGCCGCGAACTGACCCACGTGGAAATCTATAACATGATAGGTCAAAAACTGGTCTCAAGGGCGCTCAACGCGACTTCGGCACAACTTGACATGAGCCATCTTCCGGCGGGAACTTTCCTGGTGAAGGCTTTTGCTGGAGCGGATTCGCAGACGTTCAAGGTTGTGAAGAAATAACTTCCTTTTACCTCATAATCAGCCCGGCAGCCCATTGGTTTCCGGGCTTTTTTTTGACCAATGTCGAACGACTAACGACAAACTGACGACTGATGACCGATGACCAATGTCCAATGTCGAACGACGAACGACAAACGAGCCAAACAGGGAGCTATTACGTTATCAAAGTTTGTAAAGTTGTAAAGTTATAATGTTATAAAGTTGCAACCCTCCCAGCCAACATCAGGGATGAACGCAACCAAACTGATAGCTGATAGCTGACAGCTGACAGCTAACAAAAAAAACTCCTGCCGAAAAATAATTCTTACATTTACGTTCCTAACAAACACACCATGCAAAAGCAGGCACTCAAAAAACTGAAATCCCGGAAAGACGACCTTGTCCGGCTTTGGACAAATCAACTTGTGAAACTCGGGACGATGGACAGCGCGACCGAAGAAGGCGAATCGGCCGAAATCGTGATGCATCTCCTCGATGCGCTGAGTGAGAAAACGATTGCCGACCCTGAAAGCAGGGAGTTCGATCAGGTAAAAGACATCCTGGTGGGAATTTCAATCTCCAGGGGAAAACGCGGTTTCACGCCTCGCGAGAACGCGCAATACCTGCTGTCGCTCAAGGAAGCAATGCTTAAACTGCTATCGGAAGATCTTAAGGATCCGGCAGAACTTTATGAGTCGAGCCTGGCCATAAGCAATATCATCGACAACTTTATGATCATGACCTTCGAGTCTTTCATGAAAGGGCGCGAGGACGTGATCAATCGCCAGACCGACGAGATCAACGAAATTTCCACACCGGTCATTCGCGTATGGGACGGCGTGGTCGCATTGCCGATCATCGGAACCCTTGACAGCGCCCGCACGCAAACCGTCATGGAAAATTTGTTGCAGCAAATCGTCGATACGGGAAGCTCGATCGCGATCCTCGACATTTCGGGCGTACCGGCCGTCGACTCTCTTGTGGCGCAGCACCTGATCAAAACCGTAAGCGCGACAAGGCTGATGGGCGCCGAATGCATCATCAGCGGCATCCGCCCTGAAATCGCGCAGACCGTAGTCCATTTGGGAATAGACCTGACCGGGATCATTACCAAAGCAACGCTTGCCAGCGCCCTGCGTACCGCCTTTGCGATGTTGCAACTGGACGTAACCAAAAAGAAATTGGGAGTATAAAGTATTTGTGTGATGGATAGGATTCCGATTCTAAAAATGGCCGATTTCCTTCTGGTGACCATTCAGGTGGACCTGTATGACCAGTTGGCCGAAAATCTTGAAACTGATCTAATCAATGCCATAAAAAAATACGGCTCCAAAGGTGTCCTGATCGACATTTCGGCCGTTTCGATAATCGATTCGTTCATGGGACGCATCATTGGCAACATCGCCACAATGTCCAAAATTATGGACGCCCAGACGGTGGTGGTGGGCATGCAGCCTGCCGTGGCCATTACACTGGTCGAATTGGGACTGCCGCTGAACGGCGTGATCAGTGCCCTCAACGTAGAAAAGGGAATGGAACTGCTCCGCGCTTCAATGTATAATGGCGAAAACTGGGAGCAGGATGACGATCTCGACGACCAATAAGGAAGAGATTGCGATTGTCCGCGAACAGGATGTTGTCCCTCTTCGCAACAGGGTCAAGGAATATGCCGTCAAGATGCAGATGAGCATTTTGAACCAGACGAAACTCATCACGGCCACAAGCGAACTTGTCCGCAACCTGCTAAAATATGGTGGCGGTGGAAAGGTAATCATCGAATCGGTAACCAATGGCCGCGACCACGGCGTGCGCCTGACCTTTGCCGACAAGGGACCGGGAATTCCCGATGTTGCGCTGGCCATGAAGGACGGATTCTCGACGGGTAAAAGCCTGGGGCTTGGGCTTCCGGGTACCAAACGCCTGGTAAATGATTTTGAAATTGCCTCGACGGTAGGAAAAGGCACGACGGTAATCATTACAAAGTGGAAAAATGGATAGCGCCTTCAACAGTTTTGTGGTGGGCGACCGTTCGATGTTGTCCTACATCAAGCGCGAAATCCACAATCTCGTCCTTGAGAGCGGATTCAGCCCGCACCGTGCCGCCGAAACCGACATCGTCCTGGCCGAACTCACGTCCAACCTGATCAAGTTTGCGGGTTCGGGAGAACTGCTCTTCCGCCGCATCGATCGCGATGAAGTACCGGGAATCGAGCTTTATTGCATGGACAACGGGCCGGGTATCGAAAATATCGCGAAAATGTTTGCGGACGGGTATTCGACATCCAATACTTTGGGACACGGGCTCGGGGCAGTGAAACGACTGAGCGATACATTTGAAATATATTCGATAAAAGGGCGCGGGACCGTGCAACACGCCAGAATTTTTGAGAAATCGCGCGAAATTGCCCCGGAGCGGAAAAAAGGATTTACCTGCGCCGCGGTGATGACCAATTATCCGGGGGAAACCGTATGCGGTGACGGGTACTTCGTTAAACCGCTGGGCAACGGGCTCCTGGCAATGGTGGGCGACGGGCTTGGACACGGAGCATATGCAAACGAAGCCGTTCAGGCTGCACTACAGGCCTTTCGGTACACACGCCTGACAGATCCGGCCGAAATTATCCGCGAAATCCACATGCAGGTCAAGCGGACGCGCGGATTGGTGTGCACCGTGGCCCATTTGGACAAGAAGGCGGGCGTCTGGTCACTATGCGGCGTCGGGAATATCGCCACACGCATATACCTGGGACTTGAAAACAAGACCTATACGCCGTATAACGGGATCATAGGGCACAATATTCCAAGGACGATGAACAATACATTGCATCCCTTTTCAAAGGACCAGATGCTGGTCATGTGCAGCGACGGGATCAGGACGAAGTGGAAGCTTAGCGAATACCCGGCACTTCTCAAGGAAAAACCCGGACTGATCGCGGCCGCCATCTATAAGGAAAATTGGAGGGGAACAGACGATGCGACCGTATTGGTCTCTAAATTCAATGATTGAAATGCACGAGATAGTAAAGATAAACCTCGATAACGAGATGGACCTGATCCTTGCACACAAACGGTCAATGAAGATTGCCGAATTGTGCGGGCTCCCGTCATCGGCTCAGACCCGGTTCGCGACCGCGGTCTCGGAAATTGCACGTTGTTCAATCGCAAACGGCAGGGATTCGATCTTGACCATCGGGATACAGTCAGACAAACCCTCCGCAAAATTCATCAGGATCGTGCTCAACGACAGCATCGACCTCAAAAAATGCAGCCCCGAGGCCTACGCGTATGCGGCGCGGCTCTCCGAAAATATCGATTACGAATATACCACGGCCGGTTCGGTGACCTCATTGGTGCAATTGATACCGAATCCGGGACTGATATCCGAAACAAAAATCAAAAGTTTCAAGGATTATTTCAAGTATGAACCTCCCCTTTCCCCATATGATGAGATCCGCAAGAAAAACCTGGAACTCATCAGCCTTTCGGAGAAATTGACCCTTAGCGAATCGCGTTACCGCCAATTGACCGAATCGCTTCCGGTGGCGATAGCACTTCTCGATAACCAAATGCGGATCACCTTTGGAAACGAATCCCTTCGCCGCGCCATCCCGAAACCCATCGAAGCGTTTGACCGAGCGAATCTAACAGGATTGATCCATCCGGATGACCTTGAGCGCCTCCTTGGATCCTTCGATCAGATCAGGCCAGACCAACAGGCATTTTCGGGACAGGTCAGGTTCCTGATCAAGGGGGAAGAACTTTGGCACCTTTTCTCCGTTGTGCCGAACCGCGTGGGTGAAACGGTCAAGTCCTGGCTCGTTTACTTTGTCGACATCCACGCTCAAAAAGTGGTCGCCGAAACCCTTCGAGACAATACGGAACTCAAAAACATCCAGCGCAGGCTCGAAGCGATGAACCAGGAACTGTCTTTCAAGAACAACGAGCTTGAGCAATTTGCCTTTGTCGCCAGCCATGATTTGCAGGAGCCGCTCCGAAAGATCCGGATGATGGTTTCGCGGGCGGTAACAGGGCTGGACGAAAGCCAGCGCGAGGAATTGTACCTGGACCGGATCAACGGGGCGGCAGAACGGATGTCCCGCCTCATCGACGATGTCCTTAATTACTCCCGGATTGGCGCGCTACCCAAGGAATTCAGACCTGTGGACCTTAACCGTATCATCGACGATACCCGGGACGACCTTGATTTTGCCATCGAGGATGCAGGGGCGACCTTTGAAATCGGTGACCTGCCGGCCATAACCGGAAACGAAATGCAACTTCACCAGTTGTTCTACAACATCATCAGCAATTCTCTGAAATTCAACAGGGGCAATCCGCACATCCGTATTTCGGCACGCACCGAAGATATTTCGATCAATCGGGACGACATCAATTTGCACGGGACCTTCCATATCGTATCGGTAAAGGATAACGGGATTGGGATCGACAGGCAATTTGCCAAGCGGATCTTCAACATGTTCCAGCGCCTTCACCATCGCGAGGATTACGCCGGGAATGGCATCGGACTCGCGCTGTGCAAGAAAATTATCGTGGACCATGGCGGCGCGATCGAACTTGAAAGTACCCCGGGCGAGGGAACTACCTTTCATCTGTACTTTCCGGCATAGGCGTTGTGACGAATGACGAACGTCGAATGTCGAATGACGAACGATGCAAAGCAGGAGCTAATTGGAAAGAAAGTTTGTAAAGTTGTAAGGTGTCCACCCAACGGACATCCTGGATGATCGCAATCAAACTGACGACTGATGAAAAATGTCGAACGTCGAACGACGAACGAGCCAAACAAGGAGCTATTGAGGTAGGAGAGTTTGTAGAGTTATAAAGTTATAAAGTTCCAATCCATCAACAGACATCCGGGATGATCGCAAACAAGCTGACAGCTGATAGCCGATAGCTGACAGCTAAAAAAAAAAGGCCACCTTCCGGTAGCCTTTTTCAATATCCAAAGAATTACTATTCTTCTTTTTTCTCTTCCGAAGAAGCCTCGGGAGCATCTTGCTGGGCTTCAGTTGCGGGAGCTTCAGTGGCAGGAGCCTCGGCTTCAGCAACAGGAGCCTCTGGAGTCTCCTCGTTTGCGATCTCGGCAGTCTCGGTAGCGGCAACAGGAGCGGCGGCTGTAGCCTCAGTTCCTTTACCTTTACCGCCACGACGTGAGCGCGATTTCTTGACCTCTTTCTTGCCTCCGTTGTATAGTTCGTTGAAGTCGACGAGTTCGATCATCGCCATGTCGGCGTTGTCCCCAAGACGGTTACCCATCTTGATGATGCGGGTATATCCGCCGGGACGGTCGCCCACTTTGGCAGCCACGTCGCGGAACAGGTCGGTTACCGCATATTTGTTACGCAGGTAAGCGAAAACTACACGACGGTTGTGGGTAGTGTCCTCTTTTGACTTGGTGATCAGCGGCTCAACAAACTGCTTCAGGGCTTTCGCCTTCGCGGTCGTAGTGTTGATGCGCTTGTGCTCGATAAGCGAACAAGCCATGTTGGCGAGCATGGACTTCCTGTGGGAAGACTGCCTGCTCAGGTGATTTATTTTCTTTCCGTGTCTCATTACTGTAATTTTAAACCTGGAAAAGGTCCAGACTAGTCTTTATCTAATTTATATTTTGAAAGGTCCATTCCGAATGTCAGGTTCTTCACAGCGACGAGTTCGTCAAGTTCTGTCAAGGACTTTTTGCCAAAGTTGCGGAATTTCATCAGGTCGTTCTTGTTGAACGATACCAGGTCGCCAAGCGTATCGACTTCGGCAGCCTTCAGGCAGTTCAGTGCGCGCACCGACAAGTCCATGTCAACCAGTTTGGTCTTCAGGAGCTGGCGCATGTGCAGCGATTCCTCGTCGTAAGACTCGGTCTGTGCGATCTCATCGGCCTCAAGGGTGATGCGCTCGTCGCTGAACAACATGAAGTGGTGGATCAGCGTCTTGGCGGCTTCGGTCAGCGCATCTTTTGGCGAAATCGAACCGTCGGTCAGGATTTCAAAGACAAGCTTCTCGTAGTCGGTCTTCTGCTCCACGCGGAAGTTTTCGATCGTGTACTTCACGTTCTTCACGGGCGTGAAGATCGAATCGGTGAAGATCGTTCCGATGGCGGCGTTCTGCTTCTTGTTCTCCTCGGCAGGAACGTATCCGCGGCCTTTTTCGATAGTAAGCTCGAAATTGAGGCTGACCTTGCTGTCAAGGTTGCAGATCACCAGGTCCGGGTTCAATACCTGGAAACCTGAGATGAACTTCTGGAAATCGCCTGCCGTCAGCTGGTCCTTGCCCGATACCGAAATGGTAACCGTCTCATTGTCGACATCCTCAATCTGGCGCTTGAAACGTACCTGCTTAAGGTTCAGGATGATTTCGGTTACATCTTCAACAACTCCTGGGATGGTAGAGAACTCATGATCCACACCTTCGATGCGGACAGAGGTGATCGCATATCCTTCCAAAGCGGAAAGCAGGACTCTCCTGAGTGCATTACCGACCGTCAATCCGTAACCCGGTTCCAAAGGCCTGAACTCAAACTTGCCTTCAAAATCGGTCGAATCGATCATGATCACCTTATCGGGTTTCTGAAAATTAAATATTGCCATAGTTCGACTAATGTCTTGATTATTTGTTGTACAATTCGACGATAAGCTGCTCCTTGATGTTCTCAGGGATCTGCAGCCTTGCAGGAACGGAAACGAAAGTTCCCTCCTTGGTGTCGTTGTTCCAGGTGATCCACTCGTAAACGTGCGACGAGTTGGACAGGGAACGCTCGATAGCCTCGAGTGATTTTGATTTCTCGCGAACCGCGATCTTGTCGCCAGGCTTAACCTGGTAAGACGGGATGTTCACAACCTCGCCGTTGACGGTGATGTGACGGTGCGAAACGATCTGGCGTGCGGCGCGGCGCGAAGGGGCAATGCCCATGCGGAACACCACATTGTCAAGCCTAGACTCGCAAAGTTGCAAAAGGATCTCACCGGTAACGCCTTTTGAAGCTGCAGCCTTCTCGAACAGCCCGCGGAATTGCTTCTCGAGGATTCCGTACGAGTATTTGGCTTTCTGCTTCTCCATCAGCTGGATTGCGTATTCCGATTTTTTACCGCGCTTGCGTGACTGCCCGTGCTGTCCCGGCGGGTAACTTCTTTTTTCGAAAGACTTGTCGTCTCCAAAGATCGCCTCTCCGAATTTACGGGCGATCCTAGTTTTTGGACCAGTATATCTTGCCATTACTAAAATTAATTGGAACAGGGATTATGAATTCAGGTCAAATCCTCCGATAATCCGATTCTGTTCCGGGTTATACTTACTTGTTGAAGTGGCTGGTGGTTAGTGGCTAGTTGCTAGAAAAACTTCTTCCAGCCACAAGCCACTAATAACTAGCTACAAATTATACTCTCCTGCGCTTTGGTGGGCGGCAGCCGTTGTGCGGCATTGGGGTCACGTCGATGATCTCAGTCACCTCGATTCCGCCGTTGTGCAGGGAGCGGATGGCAGACTCGCGTCCGTTACCCGGTCCTTTAACGTAAACCTTCACCTTCTTCAGTCCAGCCTCAAGTGCAACTTTCCCTGCATCTTCGGCGGCCATCTGGGCAGCGTAAGGCGTGTTCTTTTTAGAACCGCGGAAGCCCATCTTACCTGCAGAAGACCATGACACTACCTCACCCTTCTTGTTGGTCAGGGAGATGATGATGTTGTTGAAAGTGGCGCTGATATGCGCTTCGCCGGTTGATTCGACGATTACCTTGCGCTTTTTTGTAGTCGCTTTAGCCATTACTGCTTATTATTTGGTTGCCTTTTTCTTGTTGGCAACAGTTTTCCTCTTACCTTTTCTTGTCCTCGAGTTGTTCTTGGTCCTTTGGCCGCGAAGCGGAAGGCCTGAACGGTGACGGATTCCCCTGTAGCATCCGATGTCCATCAAACGCTTGATGTTCAGGGAAGTCTCTGAACGAAGTTCACCCTCGATCTTGTAATACGAAACGGCGTCACGGATGGCACCGATCTGGTCGTCATTCCAGTCCTGGACTTTGATGTCTTCGCTTACGCCTGCTTTAGACAGGATTTCGCTTGCACGGCTCTTACCGATCCCGAAGATGTAGGTAAGGGCGATTACGCCTCTTTTGTTTTTTGGGATGTCTACCCCTGCTATTCTTGCCATAACTTATCCTTGTCTTTGTTTAAATCTAGGATTTTTTTTGTTGATTACGTACAACCTGCCCTTGCGGCGCACGATCACGCACTCGGCGCTTCTTTTCTTAACTGATGCTCTTACTTTCATCTTTTAATGTTTTGAGTTTTGGGTTTTGGGTTTTGGGTTCTCATTGCTCAAAACCCACAACTCTTTACCAATTTTAATATCTATAAGTAATTCTTGCTTTGGTCAGATCGTATGGGCTCATTTCGAGCTTTACCTTATCGCCGGGAAGAAGCTTGATGTAGTGCATCCTCATTTTTCCGGAGATGTGGGCGATTACGATGTGCCCGTTTTCCAATTCCACCCGGAACATTGCGTTCGACAATGCCTCGATGATGGATCCGTCCTGTTCTATCGCTGATTGTTTCGCCATAAACTTAAGCTACCGCTTTTCTGTTTTTACCGGTTTTCATCAGACTGTCATAATGCCTGTTCAGCAAGTACGAATTGATTTGCTGAATGGTATCGATTGCAACTCCAACCATGATGATCAGTGAAGTTCCGCCATAGAACATCGCCCATGATTGTTGAATTCCCATCGTACTTACCACGATGGCCGGGAACACGGCGATCAAAGCAAGGAACAATGCACCCGGGAAGGTGATGAGTGACATGATCCTGTCGAGCAGTTCCGATGTTTCCACACCCGGCTTGGTGCCCGGGATGAAACCGCCGCTGCGCTTGAGGTCGTCAGCCATTTTATTGGTCGGCACGGTGATGGCCGTATAGAAATACGTGAAAACGATGATCAGCGTGGCAAACACAAGGTTGTACCAGAATCCGAACATGTTGCTGAAGGTACCCGCGATCGATTGTGAAGTCTCACTGTTCGAAAGTCCTGCAAGCGCAGCCGGAATGAACATGATCGCCTGGGCGAAGATGATCGGCATGACGCCCGAAGCGTTCAGCTTAAGCGGGATCCACTGGCGGTTGCCCCCGGCGGCATCTTGTTCAAAATCACCCGAAACCGTACGGCGTGCGTACTGCACCGGAATCCTGCGGACCGCCATGACCAAAAGGACACAGGCAACGATTACGAGCAACCAAACGATGATCTCGAAAACGAGGAGCATCGGGCCACCGTTGTTGTTGGTGATACGCGTCGTGAATTCCTGGATGAACGCCTGCGGAAGCCTCGCAAGGATACCTACCATAATGAGCAGGGAGATACCGTTTCCGATTCCTTTGTCGGTGATCTTCTCACCCAGCCACATCGCGAAGATGGTACCGGTTACCAGGATCAGGACCGAAGAAAATAAGAATGAGAATGAGTCAAAGCCAAGCAGGAATGCATTTGCGGGAAGCGTGCGGTACAGGTTGTAGATGTAACCCGGCCCCTGCACGAGCGTGATCGCAATGGTCAGCCAGCGTGTGATCTGGTTGATTTTTTTGCGGCCGCTTTCGCCTTCTTTCTGGAGTTTCTGCAGATAAGGGATCGCGATGCCCATCAACTGGACAACGATAGACGCCGAAATATACGGCATGATACCCAGGGCAAAAACCGATGCCTGCGAGAACGCTCCTCCGGTAAACATGTCCAGGATCGAACCGATCCCGTCCTTTGTCTGGCCTGCGAGGGCGGCGAGCTGTGACGCATCAATGCCCGGAAGGGTTACCTGCGCACCAAAACGGTACACGAGCAGCAATCCCAAAGTGATCAGGATCCTGTTCTTCAGTTCCTCGATTTTCCAGACATTGGCTATTCCTTCAAAGAATTTCTTCATCTTTCAATAAGAATTATAGGGTTACGGCTTCTCCGCCGGCAGCCTCGATGGCGGCTTTTGCAGTAGCGGTAAATTTGTGCGCGGTAACTTTAAGTTTCGCTTTCAGCTCGCCACGGCCCATGATCTTCACGATCTCGTTCTTGGTGGCAAGCCTGTTGGCCACCATTACCGACATGTCCACGGTATCGGTGATGATGCCGTTGTCAACCATCGACTGGAGCGTATCCAGGTTCACACCCTGGTACTCCTTGCGGTTGATGTTGGTAAAACCAAACTTGGGAACACGCCTCTGGAGTGGCATCTGTCCACCCTCGAAACCGATCTTGCGCGAATAACCTGAACGTGACTTGGCACCTTTGTGCCCACGCGCGGCCGTTCCGCCTTTTCCGGAACCCTCACCACGGCCCACGCGCTTGTTCTGGTTGTGCGTGGAACCTTCGGCCGGCTGTAAGTTATGTAGATTCATCTCTGTGCTTTATTATTTGGCCTCCTCAACGGAAACCAGGTGTTGAACTTTCTTTATCATCCCAAGGATAGCAGGATTTGACTCGTGCTCCACCACCTGGCCCATGCGGCGCAGACCCAAAGCCTCGAGGCCTCGTTTCTGGGTGAGCGGGCAGTTGATTTTGCTTCTTACTTGCTTTACAATTAGTTTCGCCATGATTTCCTGAATTAACCTTTAAACAATTTTTCAAGGGAAACGCCGCGCTGCTTCGCGATGGTGTGGGCACTGCGCATCTGCAAGAGAGCGTCGAAGGTAGCCTTCACCACGTTGTGCGGGTTTGACGAACCCTGGGATTTTGACAATACGTCGTGGATTCCCACCGACTCAAGTACCGAACGAACGGCACCACCGGCGATAACTCCCGTACCATGAGAAGCAGGCATCAGGAAAACGCGGGCTCCGCCGAATTTACCTTTTTGCTCGTGCGGTACCGATTGGCCGCTGAGTGGGATCCTGACCAGGTTTTTCTTCGCATCCTCGACCGCTTTCGCGATGGCTTCAGATACGTCTTTCGATTTGCCAAGGCCGTGGCCTACGACACCGTTCTCATCACCGACAACCACGATGGCCGAAAAGCCGAAAGCCCTTCCTCCTTTTGTTACCTTGGTCACACGGTTCACACTTACCAGGCGGTCCTTGAGCTCAAGCCCGCTAGGCTTTACGATTTCTACGTTTTTGTATTTATGGTACATGACTTCTTAGAATTTAAGCCCGGCAGCCCTTGCGCCTTCTGCTAGTGATTGAATACGGCCGTGGTACAGGTATCCTCCGCGGTCGAATGCGACCTCGGTGATGCCTGCCGCCAATGCCTTCTCGGCGATCGAGGCTCCAACGGCGTTGGCGATCTCGATGTTGGTTCCGTCGGCTTTAGCGCCTTTATCGCGGGATGATGCAGCCAATAAGGTTACACCGTTCACATCGTCGATGAGTTGCGCATAGATTTCCTTGTTGCTCCTGAAAACCGATAGTCTTGGCCTCGCGGCTGTACCGGTAACGATTTTCCGGATGCGGTAGCGGATTCTCTGTCTCCTGCTTGATTTTGTTAGTGACATAACTTTATTTTTAAGCTGATTTACCTGCTTTTCTTCTTAATACTTCTCCTACGAACTTCACGCCTTTTCCTTTGTAAGGCTCAGGCTTGCGGAAACCGCGGATCTTGGCGGCCACCTGTCCGAGCAATTGCTTGTCGAATGAAGTGAGTTTCACGATCGGGTTCTTTCCTTTTTCGGAAATGGTCTCGAGTTTCACTTCGGGCGCAACCTCAAGGATGATGTTGTGCGAGAAGCCCAGCGCAAGGTCCAGTTTCTGGCCCTGGTTGGATGCCCTGTAACCTACCCCTACGAGCTCGAGTTCTTTGGTGAAACCGTTTGAAACGCCGTTGATCATGTTGCTGATCAAAGCGCGGTAAAGTCCGTGCTTGGCGCGTTGGTCTTTTGCGTCCGAAGAGCGCTCCACCAGGATCTGACCGTCTTCCATTGTGATGGTAACGTCGCTGTATTCCTGCTTAAGCTCCCCTAATTTTCCTTTTACGGTGATCATTCCGTCTGCGACATCGACCGTAACTCCGGCCGGGATCGCTACTGGGTTTTTTCCTATTCTTGACATCTTCTGTTCTTTAATTAGTATACGTAACAGATTACTTCACCACCAACATTGAGTTGTTTCGCCTGCTTCCCGGTCATGAGACCTTTTGAAGTCGATACGATGGCGATGCCAAGCCCGTTGAGGATCCTTGGGATCTCCGTGGCGCCTGCATATTTACGCAAACCCGGTTTACTGATTCTCTGAAGGTCTTTGATGACGGGCTCTTTGGTCTCCCGGTCATACTTAAGGGCGATCTTGATCTTCCCTTGTACGGCGTCGTCCTCGAATTTGTAGCTCAGGATGTAGCCTTGGTCGAAAAGGATTTTGGTAATCTCTTTCTTGAGGTTTGAAGCAGGGATTTCAACGACCTTGTGCTTTGCAGCCACTGCGTTGCGGACCCTGGTAAGATAATCCGCGATAGGATCTGTATACATGTTTATTAAATTGCGGATACGGTTTTCGGAAGAACCTTTCTGCCGAACCTATACCCAATTGAACTCTAAATCCAGCTGTCAGCCTTCAGCTTTCAGCAATAAGCCCGAATGCAAAACCATTCGAGCGCGCAAAACTACAAAAAAAAGCACAATAATCAGCAATCAAAAAAATGATTGCTGATTATTTGGCTTTTAGCTTTTTACCAAGAGGCTTTTTTCACGCCCGGGATCAGTCCCTGGTTGGCCATTTCACGGAACGTAACACGTGAAATACCAAACTGGCGCATATAACCGCGAGGCCTTCCGGTGAGTTTGCAACGGTTGTGCATGCGCACGGGAGAAGCGTTTTTCGGCAATTTTTGCAGACCTACGTAATCTCCTGCTTCCAGCAAAGCCTTGCGTTTTGCCGCATACTTTTCAACCGTCTTTGCCCTTTTTACCTCACGGGCTTTCATTGATTCTTTAGCCATGTCTTAGTTCTTTTTAAAGGGTAAGCCCAATTCTGCCAAAAGCGATTTCGCTTCCTTGTCAGTCTGTGCGGTGGTTACGAATGTGATGTCCATACCGGAGATCTTGTTGACCTTGTCGATATCGATTTCAGGGAAGATGATTTGCTCCAGAACACCCAGGTTGTAGTTTCCGCGTCCGTCAAAGCCCGAAGCCTTGATTCCGCTAAAGTCACGTACCCGTGGCAAAGCCGAAGTGATCAGCCTGTCCAGGAATTCGTACATGCGCTCGCCGCGCAGGGTCACTTTGGCCCCGATCGGCATGCCTTTACGAAGCTTGAACGAAGCGACGTCTTTCTTTGAAATGGTCGATACCGCCTTTTGGCCGGTGATCTTGGTAAGCTCGTCAACGGCATAGTCGATAAGCTTCTTGTCGGATACCGCGGCACCTACGCCACGGCTAAGGACGATCTTCTCAAGTTTTGGGACCTGCATGATGTTCTTGTAACCGAACTCTTCCTTAAGCGCAGGAATTACCCTTTGCTTGTATTCATCTTTAAGTCTTGGAATATATGCCATCGCTTATGCTTTATTTGTTTTCTTTGAAGCTTTCTTCTCGGTCGCAGCAGGTTTCGCGTTGTCAACGAGTGACAGGTTTGAAATGTGGATCGGTGCTTCTTTCTTCACGATGCCTCCCTGCGGGTTTTTCGCGCTCGGCTTCGTGTGCCTTGATACCATGTTCACGCCTTCCACGATCGCCTTGTTGGCTTCGCGCATCACGCGTGTCACTTTTCCGGTGGTTCCTTTGTGGTCGCCGGCAATCACCTTTACGGTGTCTCCTGATTTAATCTTCAGCTTTATCATTTCCACAATAAATTAAAGCACTTCAGGTGCCAGTGATACAATTTTCATGAACTGCTTCTCGCGGAGTTCCCTGGCAACGGGACCGAACACGCGTGTTCCGCGCATCTCGCCCTGTGCGTTCAAAAGCACGCACGCGTTGTCGTCGAAACGGATGTAGGAACCGTCGGCCCTGCGGACCTCCTTCTTGGTACGCACCACAACAGCGGTAGATACCGATCCCTTCTTCACGTTTCCGTTAGGGGTTGCATCCTTGATAGAAACTACAATCTTGTCACCAACAGAAGCATACCTCCTTTTGGTACCTCCCAGAACACGGATCGCAAGGACTTCCTTGGCTCCCGTGTTGTCTGCTACTTTTAGTCTTGATTCCTGTTGTACCATGATTACTTAGCTCTTTCAATGATTTCTACTAACCTCCAGCACTTGGTCTTACTCAAAGGACGCGTTTCGCTGATCCTTACCGTATCGCCCACGTTGCAGTCGTTCTTCTCGTCGTGTGCATGGTATTTTTTCGTCTTCAAAACGAATTTACCATACAGAGGGTGTTTTACCTTACGCACTTCGGCAACAACGATGGATTTCTCCATCTTGTTTGAAGTGACCACTCCGATTCTCTCTTTTCTTAAGTTTCTTTTTTCCATCTTTCCGCGGAATTATTGTAGCTCTCTTTTGCTTAGTTCGGTCGCCAGCCTTGCCACTGTACGGCGTACCGCACGGATCTGCATCGGGTTCTGGATCGGGGAGACCGCGTGCGCCATTTTCAGGTCGTTGTACGCTTTCTTGGTCTCGTTAAGCTTTTCTTGCAACTCAGCTGCAGAAAGATTTGCTATTTCTGATTGTTTCATAATGCTTATAAATTATGCTTCGAAATCTCTTGCAACGATGAATTTGGTCTTCACGGGGAGTTTCTGCGCGGCAAGGCGAAGCGCCTCTTTTGCTACCGACAGCGGAACACCGCCCACTTCAAACATAATCCTTCCGGGTTTTACGACGGCTGCCCAGTATTCAACGGCACCCTTTCCTTTACCCATACGTACCTCAAGAGGCTTCTTGGTGATCGGCTTGTCCGGGAAAATCTTGATCCAAAGCTGTCCTTCCCTCTTCATGTAACGGGTTGCGGCGATACGCGCAGCCTCGATTTGGCGTGAAGTTAGGAACATACCTGTCTCGTGTACCGATTTGATGCCGAACATACCGTTTGAAAGCTCATGTCCCCTTTGGGAAACGCCCTTCATCCTACCCTTTTGTACCTTGCGGTATTTTGTCCTTTTAGGCTGTAACATGTTTCTTTAATTTAGATAAATTACTTTCGTTTACGGTCTCCGCTACCTGACGGTTTGCGGTCCTTGTTGAAGGGTTTGCGGTCTCCGCGTGGAGAATCGCCGCGCTTCTCGCCACCACCGGCTCCGGACTGTTTTTTGTCCATGCCTACAAGTGGAGAAAGGTCCCTCTTTCCGTAAACCTCGCCTTTCATGATCCACACCTTGATGCCCATACGACCATAAGTCGTGTGTGCTTCGGCCAAAGCGTAGTCAATATCGGCCCTGAAAGTTGACAAAGGAATACGACCCTCTTTAAAGTTTTCCGAACGCGCCATTTCGGCACCGTTCAGACGACCTGAAATCATCACCTTAACACCTTCGGCATTCATACGCATTGAGGCGGCAATAGCCATTTTGATCGCCCTGCGGTATGAGATGCGGCTTTCGATCTGGCGTGCGATGGAGGTCGCTACCAGGAAAGCGTCAAGCTCCGGCCTTTTGATTTCAAAGATGTTGATCTGAACCTCTTTGTCGGTAACCTTCTTAAGTTCTTCCTTCAGCTTGTCTACCTCCTGGCCGCCTTTCCCGATGATGATCCCGGGACGGGCAGTGGTGATAGTAACGGTTACAAGCTTCAAAGTCCTCTCGATGATTACTTTTGACACACTGGCTTTCGATAAACGAGCATGGATGTACTTGCGGATTTTGTGATCCTCGGCGATTTTGTCACCGTAATCATTTCCACCATACCAGTTTGAATCCCATCCGCGGATGATTCCGAGGCGATTTCCAATCGGATTTGTCTTTTGTCCCATGTTATTTATGAATTGCTAAGTGTGTTATCTAATTGTCCCAATACGATGGTAACGTGGTTGGAACGCTTGCGGATCCTGTGTGCGCGCCCTTGCGGAGCCGGACGAAGCCTCTTGAGCATCATCCCGCCGTCAACGCGGATCTCCTTTACGAACAGCCCGGCGTCGGCAACGTTGCCGTCGGCGTTCTTCTGCTCCCAATTGTTGATGGCCGACAACAGCAGTTTCTCCAGCTTGCGAGAAGCTTCCTTGTTGCTGAACCTCAAAACGTTCAAAGCCCTTTCAACCTTTTGACCCCTTACCAGGTCAGCCACAAGGCGCATTTTCCTAGGTGAAGTAGGGCAGTTATTCAACTTTGCGAAAGCGATCTGCTTGTTAGCTTCCTTGATGCCTTCGGCTCTTTCTCTTTTACGAACTCCCATAGCTTCTTACTTTTTACCTTTATTTTTTGCACCCGCGTGGCCGCGGAATGAACGGGTCGGTGAAAATTCGCCGAGTTTGTGACCCACCATGTTCTCGGTTACATAAACCGGAACGAACTGGCGGCCATTGTGTACGGCGATTGTCTGTCCTACGAAATCAGGAGTGATCATCGACGCGCGAGACCAGGTCTTAACGACGGCTTTGTTTCCTTTTTCGTTGTTCTCGAGTACTTTTTTCTCGAGTTTATAGTGAACGAATGGTCCTTTTTTTAATGAACGTGCCATGTGCTACTTGTTATTTCTTTCTACGTTCTACAATATACTTGTTGCTCGGGTTCACCTTCGAACGGGTCCTGTAACCCTTCGCCGGCAAGCCTTTCCTTGAACGCGGATGTCCACCTGATGAACGTCCTTCACCACCACCCATCGGGTGATCGACAGGGTTCATCGCAACAGGCCTTGTTCTTGGACGACGGCCCAACCACCTTGAACGACCGGCCTTACCTGAAACGATAAGCTGGTGATCTGAGTTGGAAACGGCGCCGATTGTGGCCGAACAGGTCAAAAGGATCAACCTTGTCTCTCCTGACGGCATCTTGATGGTTGCGTACTTTCCGTCACGCGCCATAAGCTGGGCGAAGGTTCCGGCCGAACGGGCGATGACAGCACCCTGCCCCGGACGGAGCTCGATGCATGAAATCACGGTTCCGAGTGGAATCTTGCTCAGGGGAAGCGTGTTCCCGATCTCAGGCTGGGCGTCGGCGCCCGAAACGAGTTTCTGGCCAACCTGCAACCCGTTCTGGGCGATCACGTAAGTCTTCTCACCGTCGGCGTAAGCCAGAAGGGCGATGAAGGCCGTACGGTTCGGATCGTACTCAATTGATTTTACCGTAGCGGGGATTCCGGCTTTCGTGCGCTTGAAATCGATGACACGGTAACGTTGTTTGTGACCACCGCCTGTGTAACGCATGGTCATCTTTCCTTGACTATTTCTACCTCCAGAGCTTTTTATCGGCGCTAGCAATGAACGTTCCGGCTTATCAGTCGTAATAGCGTCAAAACTATTCACGACTCTAAATCGCTGGCCCGGGGTAATAGGTTTTAATTTTCTAACTGACATTTCGCTGCCTTGTATTAGATGTTATTGTAAAAATCGATCGTTTCTCCCTCCTGGACCTGGACAATCGCCTTCTTGTAAGAATTCGTCTTGCCGTTGATCAGTCCGCTCTTGGTGTATTTCGTAGAGCGGTCGGGACGTACGTTCATGGTATTGACATTGACGATGTTCACACCGTAAGCGGCCTCCACAGCCTGCTTGATCTGAACCTTGTTGGCCTTGCGGTCCACCACGAATCCGTAACGGTTAGAGCGCTCACCTTCCTTGGTGACCTTCTCCGTAATGATGGGTTTGATAATGATGTTCATCGTCTTATTTGCTTAAATTTTCTTCAATGGCTTCCAAAGCGCCTTCCATCAACACGAGATTGTTTGCGTTAAGGATGTCGTAAGTGCTTAATTCTGAGGCATTTACAACGCTGGAAGCTTTCAAATTACGTGACGACAAATATACATTTTTATTTGACTCACCCAACACGAACAAAGATTTTTTGGTTTCCAACCCCAATCCCTTCAGCACGTTAACGAAATTCTTGGTGCTCGGAGCCTCGAAATCGAAGTTCTCCAGGACGATCAGGTTTGACTCTTTTGCCTTGATCGAAAAGGCCGATTTACGGGCCAAACGCTTCAGGCTTTTGTTCAATTTGAACGAGTAGCTGCGCGGACGTGGTCCGAAGATCGTTCCACCACCCTTGAAAACCGGTGACTTCTTCGATCCCGCACGGGCGGTACCCGTACCTTTTTGCTTCTTGATCTTACGGGTCGATCCCGTTACCTCGTTGCGCTCCTTGGCTTTGTGCGTTCCCTGGCGCTGGTTGGCCAGGTACTGCTTCACATCCAGGTAAACCGCGTGGTTATTTGGCTCGATGCCGAAAACCGAATCAGGAAGGTTAACCGTCCTGCCGGTTTCTTTTCCGCTGATGTTTAAAACTTTTACTTCCATTACTTCTGAATGATTACATAAGAGTTTTTGTGACCCGGAACGCATCCCTTGACAACAAGCAGGTTCTTGTCGGCAACCACTTTTAAAACTCTAAGGTTCTGAACTTTTACATTGTCACCGCCCATACGTCCCGCCATGCGCATTCCCTTGAAAACGCGTGAAGGGTAAGACGATGCTCCCACTGATCCCGGTGCACGGAGACGGTTGTGCTGACCGTGGGTCGACTGACCTACACCGCCAAATCCGTGACGCTTTACAACGCCCTGGAAACCTTTTCCTTTTGATACACCCTGTACATCCACGAACTCGCCTTCAGCGAAGACATCAACTGTCAACACATCGCCAAGCTTGTGCTCATTTTCGAACTGGAATTCAACGACTTTCTTTTTGGCTGAAGTACCCGCCTTCTTAAAGTGGCCTTCCGCCGCTTTGGTGGTGTGCTTTTCGCCTTTGTCATCGAAACCAAGTTGCAACGCTTCATACCCGTCAACCTCATTGGTTCTGACTTGGGTAACCACGCACGGTCCAGCTTCGATCACGGTACAAGGGATGTTTTTCCCGTTCTCGTCGAAAATGCTGGTCATGCCGATTTTTCTACCAATTAACCCAGACATAAAAAATAATTAATAATTAATAATGAATAATTAATAATTGCCCGCCCATGGGGCAATTGATTAAATACGATTTTACTTTTGATTCGGCCGGACACAAGCAATGAGTATCGGGGTTTAAAACCCAATACTCACAACTCATAACCCAGTACTATCAGACCTTGATCTCAACCTCTACACCTGAAGGAAGCTCGAGCTTCATCAGCGCGTCGATGGTCTTTGAAGACGAAGAGTAGATGTCGATCAGCCTCTTGTAAGACATCACCTCGAACTGCTCGCGCGACTTCTTGTTGACGTGCGGCGAACGAAGAACGGTGAAGATCTTCTTGTGCGTTGGCAACGGAATCGGGCCTGTGACCACGGCTCCGGTGCTCTTTACTGTTTTTACGATCTTCTCGGACGATTTGTCAACGAGCATGTGATCGTAAGATTTCAATTTTATTCTGATTTTTTGACTCATTTTCTTAAGAATTAAACGGTTCCTTTCGCTTTCTTGATCACGGCTTCAGAGATGTTCGCAGGCGTTTCGGCGTAGTGCGAGAACTCCATGGTCGATGTGGCACGGCCTGAAGACAGCGTCCTCAGCGTGGTCACGTAACCGAACATTTCGCTCAGCGGAACAAAAGCCTTGATGGTTTTTGCACCGGCACGGTCGCCCATGTCGTTGACCTGTCCGCGACGGCGGTTCAAGTCACCTACGATATCACCCATGTTTTCCTCAGGCGTGATGACCTCGATCTTCATGATCGGCTCCAGGATGATGGCGCCGGCAGCACGGCCTGACTCCTTGTATCCAAGTTTGGCAGCCAATTCAAAAGAAAGCGCATCCGAATCCACAGGGTGGAAAGATCCGTCGAGAAGCGTTACTTTAAGGCTGTCCACTTCATATCCTGCGAGAGGACCTTGTTTCATGGCGGCCTTGAAGCCTTTTTCTACCGACGGGATGTATTCTTTGGGAACGTTACCTCCTTTTACTTCGTTGATGAACTGAAGCCCAACGAAACCTTCATCTGCAGGCTCGATGCGGAAGACGATGTCGGCAAATTTACCGCGTCCACCCGTTTGCTTCTTGTAAACCTCGCGGTGCTGTGCGGCACGCGTGAAGGCCTCTTTGTACTCCACCTGCGGCTCACCCTGGTTTACCTCTACCTTGAACTCGCGGCGCATACGGTCCACAAGGATGTCAAGGTGAAGCTCGCCCATTCCGGAGATGATCGTCTGGCCCGAAGCCTCGTCGGTCTTAACGACAAACGTCGGATCTTCTTCGGCGAGTTTGGCAAGCGCCATACCCATCTTGTCAACGTCGGCTTTGGTCTTGGGCTCGATCGCGATACCGATCACCGGTGCAGGGAAGTCCATCGATTCGAGAACGATCGGGTGCTTCTCGTCGCACATCGTATCACCGGTCTTGATGTCCTTGAAACCTACAGCCGCACCAATGTCACCCGCCTCGATGAATTCGATAGGGTTTTGCTTGTTGGCGTGCATCTGATAGATACGGGAGATACGCTCCTTGTTGCCCGAACGCGTGTTCAGGATGTAGGAACCGGCATCCAGGCGGCCCGAATAGGCGCGGAAGAAAGCCAGACGGCCCACGTAAGGATCAGTCGCGATCTTGAACGCCAAAGCCGCAAACGGCTCCTTCACGTCAGGACGACGTACTTCAGGCTGGTCGGTGTCGGGGTTGGTTCCTTCGATGGCCTCTTTGTCAAGTGGCGAAGGAAGGTATTTACAAACGGCGTCCAGCATGAACTGAACTCCCTTGTTCTTGAATGAAGATCCGCAAAGCATCGGGATGATCGACATGTCGATGGCCGCCTTGCGAAGCGCGTTGTTAATTTCGTCCTCGGTGATCGAATCCTCGTCCTCGAAGAATTTCTCCATCAGCTTCTCATCGTATTCGGCTACGGCCTCGATGAGCTGCGCGCGGAACTGGTGTACTTCCTCCTTCATGTCGGCAGGAATCTCGACCACGTCGAAAGTCGCTCCCTGAGTAGCGTCGTGCCAAACAATCGCCTGGTTCTTCACCAGGTCGACGATCCCTTTGAAATCCTCTTCCTCACCGATCGGCAAAACGATAGGCACCGCGTTGGATTTCAACATGTCCTTCACCTGCTGGCAAACAGCAAGGAAGTTCGATCCCTGACGGTCCATCTTGTTGACGAAGCCCATGCGCGGAACCTTGTAGTTGTCGGCAAGCCTCCAGTTGGTCTCCGATTGAGGCTCGACGCCGTCAACCGCAGAGAAAAGGAATACCAGTCCGTCAAGTACGCGCAGGGAACGGTTTACCTCTACGGTAAAGTCAACGTGCCCGGGAGTATCGATGATGTTGAAGTGGTATGATTTGGCATCCGGGGTGGGTTTGCCCTGAACGGTAGGGAAGGTCCATTCGCAAGTGGTCGCGGCCGATGTGATCGTGATCCCGCGCTCTTGCTCCTGCGCCATCCAGTCCATGGTAGCCGCACCGTCGTGCACCTCACCGATTTTGTGCGACTTGCCCGTGTAGAACAGGATACGCTCGGTGGTCGTGGTCTTGCCCGCGTCGATGTGAGCGGCAATCCCGATATTTCTGGTGTATTTTAAGTCTCTTGCCATGGATGATTAGAATCTGAAGTGTGAGAATGCCTTGTTAGCCTCTGCCATCTTGTGCGTATCCATACGCTTCTTGACAGCTGCACCTTCTTCCTTGGCAGCAGCCAGGACCTCGGCGGCAAGTTTCTGCGCCATTGACTTTTCGTTTCTCCTCCTTGCGTAAAGGATCATCCATTTCATGGCCATCGAAATTTTTCGGTCTGGCCTGATCTGCATCGGGATCTGGAAGGTGGCACCACCTACGCGGCGTGAGCGCACCTCTACGTGGGGCATCACATTGGTAAGGGCATCTTTCCAGATTTCCAGCGATGATTTTTCAGCATCCTGCTTCTTGCTCTCCACGATATCGATCGCATCATAGAACACCTTGAAGGCAGTTGATTTCTTTCCGTCCCACATCAGGTTGTTTACGAACCGTGTAACCAACTGGTCATTGAAGCGTGGATCCGGCAAAAGTGGTCTTTTTTTAGCCGCTCTTTTTCTCATGTCTTTCTTTTTTGTCGAATATCGAATGTCGAATGTCGAATGAGCCTCTTAAGAAGCATCGTTCGTCATTTGACGCGCGACGTTTGACGGGTTAATTACTTTTTAGCTTCTTTTGGGCGTTTCGCACCGTACTTAGATCTCCTCTGCGTCCTGCCGGCCACACCTGATGTATCAAGCGCACCGCGAACGATGTGGTACCTAACTCCCGGTAAGTCTTTTACCCTTCCGCCCCTAACTAATACTATCGAGTGCTCCTGGAGGTTGTGCCCCTCACCAGGGATATAGGCGTTCACTTCGTTGCCGTTTGTGAGGCGAACCCTTGCGACTTTACGCATCGCAGAGTTCGGCTTCTTAGGCGTCGTAGTGTAAACACGCGTACATACCCCTCGTCTTTGAGGACAAGAATCCAAAGCAACCGATTTACTCTTCTTAGTTATCTGAGCCCTTCCGGTTCTTACTAATTGTTGAATTGTTGGCATAATTAATACTAAAATGTTTCTACGTTGTTATATCCCGCTTTTTACGGGGTTGCAAATGTAGGAAATAATTTTTTTTAAACAAACCATAATTCATTAATTTTCAATCGCATCAAAGTGTGCCGATGAACGTTCCACACGGCGATCCCGCGGCTTTGGTTTTGTTCCGATGCAGGCCTCTGCGGAAGCTTTTCGCTTACCTTTGTGACAATCGATTTGCGGTGAAACAATTTCTGCTTTTACTTCTCCTTTTCCCGATGATTTTATCGGCCCAGATCACGCTTTCGGTCAAGGGCGAGGACGCGCGCGCCGATGCGGTCATAGATTCGGTCGGGTATTCAAAGAATCACCCCGATGCGCTGTCGGCACAAAAGCACGCCGAACAAATGGCAAAGTCCCTCAGAAGCGGCGGCTGGCTGGAATCTCAGGTTTTGGAGAACACTCTGGACGGGACGGTTATGAACAGCCGGATACAGGTTGGAAAACGCGCGAAAAACATACATATATATATAGGTAATGATTCGATCGTGAAAATGGCGATTCCGGGCGTGCAGGACGACACCGTCCGGATGCCAGTCGCGGCAGTCGAAGCCTTCCTCAACCGGACACTCGCCAAACTCGAATCGATGGGGTATCCGCTGTCCAGTCTGCGGCTTGCGAATCTCGAACGCGTCGGCCAAAACCTTCGGGCGGGCCTGATTGCCGAACCCGGAGCGCGGCGCCAGGTGAACGACATCGTCATCAACGGGTACGACAAGTTCCCGGCCGGGCACCGCAAACAGGTCGCTAGGCTCTATCGGAACAAATCGGTATCGTCCGAAAACCTGCGCGCCATCAATGCGGAATTCGCCAAATTCCGTTTTGTTACCCAAACGCGTTACCCCGAAATCCTCTTTACAAAGGACACGACGCGCGTTTACGTGTACCTGGAAAAAGCCAAAGCCAACCGTTTTGACGGCTTCATCGGATTTTCCAACGACGACGAAGAGGAAGGCGGCAAGGTCAGGTTCAACGGCTATCTTGACCTGCTTTTGGTCAACATCCTGAATACTGGCGAGGAATTTTCGCTGTTCTGGAAGAGCGACGGCCGGGACCAGAAAACCTTTGACGCGGCGATCACGCTTCCGTACATCTTCAAAAGTCCGTTCGGGCTCAAGGCGAGCCTGAATATTTTCAGGCAGGATTCGACGTTCCAAAATACCCGGACGGCAATCAACCTGGGGTATTTTTTCAATTACAACACGCGCGTATACCTGGGCTACGAAGCTACCGAATCCAGCGATATCCAGAATGCGCAATCGGCACAGATCAGCGACTTCAAGAATTCATTCGCGACAGGAACCTTTGAATTCACGGCCTATAAGCCGGAGGATTTTCTCTTCCCCGAAAAGTCTCGGGCCATGTTGCGCTCCGGCTTCGGGAAACGGACGTCGACCGGCGGGGATGCCGGACAATATTTCATCGAGGGCTCGGCGATGCACAACTTTTACCTCAACGAGAAGAACATCATCAATCTGCGGACGCACAATTATTACCTCTCGAGCGAAGCCTACCTGATAAGCGAATTGTTTCGGTTTGGCGGGATCCGTTCGGTGCGCGGATTCAATGAGAACAGCCTGCAGGCGAGTTTGACCACCTCGCTGCTTACCGAATACCGATACGTCCTCGCACCGGGGCTGTACCTCCACTCCATCGCCGACTACGCCTACTTCCGCGACGAATCGCGCGCCATCGGAACCGGAAATTCGGGAAGTTTGCTGGGGCTTGGTTTTGGATTCGGGCTGCTCACCAACAACGGCCTCTTCAATCTGGTCTACGCCAACGGAACGCCCGACGGACAGTCAATCAGGTTGTCGAATTCGATCGTGCACCTTAGTTTCCAGGCGAAATTTTGACGAATGTCACATGTCGAATGTCGAACGAAGAATCGAATAGCCGGGAGACAATTTGTAAAGTTGCAGGTTATAAAGTTTGTAAGTTGGGGTTACTTCAAGGGTACTCATAACCCATAACGCAAAACCCATAACTTAAAACATTTCCGGCCCACCCTCCGCCCGCAAGTTCGCAACCGGAACTAATGAGCACGTGCGGGAAAACCATAAAAATTCTGACGAATGTCAAATGTCACATGTCGCGTGAAGCCCGCGCGAACATCGTCTTAAAATATTGGCTTGTTAAACCCTTCATTTGTCATTTGTCATTTACTTCGCTACCGCTTCGTACAGTTCGGCTTTGCCTCGGGTCGTCATTCGACAACACCCTTATCGCCTTCACAAACCTCTTCGTATACCCCGGCGTCGACAAGCTCGTGACGACCACGCTCATCTGTTTGCCCGATGTTGAATGGATGAAGTCGGAGTTCATTCCGTCAGGCCTGACCACAATTCCCATGTGGCCGATGACGGGACGCGTGGGGCTCAGGAAAAGGATCAAATCGCCTTTGCGGACCTGATCGATGGGAATATCGGTCCCGAAATTTTCAAAATCGATCGTACTCCGCGGCACATCGACATTAAAATGATGGAAAACATAATACACGAATCCCGAGCAGTCGAAACCCTCCGGGCTCTTGCCTGCTGCCACATACGGCACGCCCAAATACTTTTTTGCAAACACAACCAGGCTGTCGCGTTTGGAGTACGCGGTATCCCCAACGGCATCGACCGCGGGCGCAACATTTGTTTCCCGAGGTTTTTCGCGCTGTTCACACGAAGAAAAAAGCACGAGGACGAAAATGAGAGTTAGGATTTTGGGCATTCCTAAATATACGATAAAGCTGTCAGTTGTCAGCTATCAGTTGTCAGTTTGTTCAAGTCGAGCCCAACTGTTTTCGTCCTTCATTTTCACATTTAACTCCGCTATCGCTTCGTTCCGTTTGGCTGCGCCTCGGGTCCTAATTTCCTCATTAGCACATTTCCTCATTCGCACATTTTCAAATTTTCAAATTTTCAAATTTTCAAATTTTCAAATTTCTTTTACTCAAACTCCGCAATCACAATCTTCCTCATCCCCATCATCTTCTTGTAATTCCCCGGTTTTTTAAGCATCTGCTCCCAATCCTCGGGGCAAACTTGCCAGCTCAAACCGTATTTGTCCTTGAGCCAACCGCAGACGCTTTCCTCGCCCTCGGCGGTTAGCGCGTCCCAGTAATAATCGATTTCCTGCTGGTTTTTGCAGGGAATCATCAGCGAGATTGCCTCACTAAATTTAAATTCCGGGCCCGCATTGATCCCGATGAACCGCATGCCCAAAACCTCGAATTCCACCGTGAGTACCTTTCCGGCAAATTCCTTTTGAAAATCAGCGAGGCCTTCCTCTTCCGAATTGGGATAGTACGTCGTGTTCAAAATTTTTCCGTCCTTGAATATTTTCATGTAGTATTCCGCAGCCTCCTGCGCATTGTGGTCAAACCACAGGTTGGGGATGATTTTTTGCATGAGTTTGAATTTTAGCAGGTTTAAGATAGTAAAATTTAGGCAATCGAGCCAGTTTTGAGTCATCGGTCATCAGTCATCAGCCGTCAGATGTCAGCTGATAGTTGGTACACGACTTATAATTGGTACATTTTCACATTTGCACATTTCCTAATTTCCTAATTTCCTAATTAACTTACCTTTGCCCCATGCAAAACGACTCCCTCATCTATGGCATCCGCGCCGTCATCGAAGCCATCAATTCCGGAAAGGAAATAGACAAGGTTTTCATCCAAAAGGAGGCCGCCGGCGATCTCATGCGCGAACTCATGAAAACGCTCAAACAGCACGAGGTCAACTACGCCTACGTCCCCGCCGAAAAACTCATGCGCATGACTCCCGGAAACCACCAGGGCGTCGTGGCAACCATTGCACCGGTCAACTTCAAAAATTTTGAGGAAATGGTCAACGAGGCGATGGAATCGGGCAAGGCGCCGCTATTTTTGATACTCGATCAGATTTCCGATGCTCGAAATTTTGGGGCCATCATCCGCACCGCCGAATGCACCGGGGTCACCGGCATCATCGTCCCGCGGCAGGGTTCGGCGCCGGTCAACGGGGACACGGTCAAGACCTCGGCCGGTGCGGTATTCAACGTGCCCATTGCCAAGGTCGGCCACATCAAGGACGCGGTTTTTTACCTGCAGGGATCGGGCATTAAATGCGTCGGCGCGACCGAAAAAGCCGACGATTTCCTCTACAACGCCGGATTCTCCGGACCACTGGCCATCGTCATGGGTTCCGAAGACCGCGGCATCAACCCATCGGTACTCAAAATACTGGACGCTACGGCAAAACTTCCCATGATGGGAACCATCGGGTCGCTCAACGTCTCGGTCGCGGCCGGCGCGTTCCTCTACGAGGCCCTGCGTCAAAGGATGTAAATTTTTTGGAGCTTTTTCCCGCTATCCGTTTCAATCCCTTTGGGGATTTGCACTGCTATCGGGGCTAGGGCCCTGGAGCCTGGTTCGGGTGGGGACAAAATCATAGACAATTTCGGGCCGATCAGGCTCTGGCTGCACCTCCGCTTCGGGCTTGGGCGGGTTCACGAAGTTCCCGTTCTCGTCAAAGCGCTGCATGAACTTGTCCTGCGAGGGGTCAAAATCGGGGCGTTCCCACTCATACCGGATGACCTTTTTGTATTCCGGCGTCCTGATCCGGATCGCAAGCCCGAAACCTGTCACAAAACCTGCCAGGTGCGCCTCCCACGAGATGCCTTTTTCGATATCGGGGAACACATACCAGATCATGCTCCCGTAAAACATCACCACAAAAAGCGAAAGCGCGACAAGCCGATAATACTTGGTCAGCACGCCCTTGAAGAATATGAAACTCGCCAACACATAGACCAATCCGCTCGCCCCGATGTGGTAATTCTCACGCCCGATGAGCCACGTTCCCAACCCCGAGAATAAGACTCCGAGGAATACTACCTTGAGCGCCTGGTCGTGATAGAAATAGGAAAGCGCCGCCAGCAGAATAAGCAGCGGCAATGAGTTGTTGTAAAGGTGTTCGAGGCTTCCGTGAAGCAGCGGGCTAAAGACAATTCCCCGAAGACCCGTGATATCACGCGGCAAGATCCCGTAGTCGCCAAAGTTGCCCGGCAACCGGATCTCGGCCCAAAACGCGATCCACAGCACCAGCACCGATAAAAACGGCAATAAAACGGTTTGCGCGGTAAATTTAAAATGATGGTCATTCATGGCTGGCGGCAAAGGTCAAAAATACGCCCAAAGTAGGAGGACTGCAACATTGTCAGTTCAGGTAATGGGTTGTGGGTAATGGGTTATGAGTTTTGGGTAATGGGCTTTGGGTAGTGAGAGGAAATTTAGGTAAATATTGACTTTTCCAGATATTTGTGTACTCATCTTACCCTTAATTTTACACTTTTTAAACTTTTAATTTCAGGTTTAGTTTCGCAAAACTTATAACCCATAACGCAAAACCCACCCCCATGGAAGCCCCCCTCGCCGAACGCATCCGCCCGCAAACCCTCGAAGATTACATCAGCCAGTCGCATTTGGTGGGACCGGAGGGTTCGCTCTCGCGCCAATTGCAATCGGGGTTTATCCCTTCGCTCATCTTCTGGGGCCCGCCCGGAACGGGTAAGACAACGTTGGCGCAGATCGTCGCGCAGCAGTCGCAACGGCCATTCTACATTTTGAGCGCGATCAATTCGGGGGTGAAGGACGTGCGCGAGGTGATCGACAAGGCCAAGCAGGCGGGCGGGCTCTTCACCTCCAAAAATCCCATCCTGTTCATCGACGAGATCCACCGCTTCAGCAAATCGCAACAGGATTCCTTGCTTGCCGCAGTTGAAAAAGGCTGGGTAACGCTCATCGGCGCGACCACCGAGAATCCCAGTTTCGAGGTCATTCCTGCCTTGCTGTCGCGTTGTCAGGTGTACATCCTCAACCCTTTTTCCCGCGAGGATTTGGAGGCGCTTCTGCAACGGGCCATCCGCGAGGACGCCGTGCTCAAACAAAAGCAGATAAATTTAAGGGAAACCGAGGCGCTGCTTAGGCTTTCGGGAGGCGACGGTCGCAAACTGCTCAACATTTTCGAGCTTGTGGTCAACGCATCGGGTCCGGGCCCCATCGAGATTACCAATGAGTCGGTCATGAAGCTCGCACAGCAAAACACCGTGCTCTACGACAAGACCGGGGAACAACATTATGACATCATATCGGCCTTCATAAAATCCATGCGCGGAAGCGATCCCAACGGTGCCGTGTATTGGCTCGCCCGCATGATCGAGGGCGGTGAAGACCTCAAATTCATCGCGCGCCGCATGCTGATTTTGGCCAGCGAGGACATCGGCAACGCCAATCCTACCGCCCTGGTCATCGCCAACAATGCTTTCCAGGCCGTATCCACCATCGGCTACCCGGAAAGCCGCATCATCCTCAGCCAGTGCGCGGTATACCTGGCCACGTCGCCAAAAAGCAACGCGACCTATGAAGCCATCGGCAAGGCCCAGTCGCTGGTCAAGCAAACCGGCGACCTCCCGGTCCCGATCCACCTTCGAAACGCGCCTACCAAACTCATGAAAGAACTCGGCTACGGTGACGATTACAAGTACGCCCACAGTTATGAGAACAATTTTACACAGCAGGAGTTCCTGCCCGATGAGATTTCGGGGATAAAACTTTACGAACCCGGAAACAATGCAAGGGAGAACGGCACGCGCGAGTTCTTGCGCAACCGTTGGCGGGACAAATATGGTTACTGAAGGGTGACGGGCATGGTCACCGACATGAAATTGCCTTTTTCGTAGAATTCCCAACGCCATTCGGTGCCGACCCGGACAAATGCTCCGGCCGTCGTACCGGACTGCGCGATGAAGACATCAGGATTGGATGTCCTATAGAGGTTCATCACATGTGCGCCGCTTAGATCGGTGATCTCGTATCCGTTGTCCCTTTTCTTTACCAGCATCTGCATCGGTTTGACCTCTTTAGCCGCGGCTGCCGCTGTTCCAGCTTCCTTTTCGCCGGCTCTTTGCACGTCGGTTTTTTGCTTGTCGGGCGCCGTTGGCAACGTTTTATCGGAGCCCTTTCCGCCCGAAAATTTATACGTCCGTTCAAACGATGCGAAAGCTCCGCGCAAGGCCTGCAGGTACGCCTTTTCAAAATCCTTCTCGCGAGAACTTCCTTCGTCGGAGGTAAAGACCACGTGGTTCGAGCAATCCCGAAGCTCAACGCGCACCTTGGTCATGAAAAGGTTGCTGTTGTCGACCACGTTTCCGTAGAGCTTGTTGCACGGAAGGGCGGCCACCTCGGCGGGGATGACGTCCGAATCGAGATAGGCGGCGAAGCCATATTTTTGAAGGAACTTCTTCAGGTGCGAATTGATCTTGTGCTGATCGGCCTGTTTCTGGAAATCGAACCGGGACGGGATAAGCGCAATATTGTAATCATTCAACGAGGTCTGCGCATAGACGGCCATCGAGGTCAGAAGGAGAAGGACGAGCTTTTTCATCAAAGGTAATTTTTAAGTTCTGCCAGCCCGCAAATGCGTTTGATTCCTTGCCCGCACGGTTCCTGCGAAAACAGGATGGCGTCGAGGCCGCAATTCAACGCGCCGTTCACATCGGCATCGAGGCAATCCCCGATCATGACGCTTCCTTTTGGACTGGCGCCCGCGACTCTTAGGGCGTGTTCAAATATAAGGGGATTCGGTTTCTTTACACCGCAGTGTTCCGAATTGGTCACCGTTTCAAAATAGGGGCGTAAACCCGAATTGTCGATCTTCCGATCCTGGATGGACTGAAAACCGTTGGTGATGATATGCAGCCGGTATTTCCCGCGCAGGTACTCCAAGATTTCCAGCGCCCCGTCAAACAAGTGGTTATACGTCGTCAGGGTCTCGATGTAATCCTCCGAAATAAGCAGAAGGGTATCATCGTCCAGGCGATGCCCCAATTGGTCAAATGAATCGCGCAATCTCCAATACCTCAACTCCTGTTGCGAAATCAGGTCGTGCCGGTATTTTTCCCAGTACAGTTTGTTGAGTGGAATATAATGCGAAAGGAAATCGTCGAGCCCGACCATGATTTGCCGCTTTTCAAAAATCGATTCGAAAGCGAGCGCCGAATTGCGGTCGAAATCCCAGAGCGTGTGGTCCAGGTCAAAGAAAACATCGGTTATCATCAGTCGCCCTTGACCACCACGACGTCGTCCATGTTGTAGATCCAGTCGTCCACATTGCTTTCGTTGACGCGGAAAACACCCTCAACGGTAACATACTGGTCCGTTTTGTAGCGTTTGGGGTTTCGGAATTTGAGGCCCATGATCGTTTCCGGCCCGGCCTTGCCACAAAAAAAGCATGCCGCGAACACATTTTTGCTTAGGGCATAATTGGTGTTGTCGATGGGGACGATGTACCCCGACATCACGACTTTTTTCCTGTTCAGAGATTTCAGTTTCGGATTGACCACGGGATAGTTGACCTCGCCGTATTCCTTGTGCGGCTTCTTTACGAACTTTATCACGCCCAAAAGTTTCCAGTTCAGGGTGTCCTTTGCCACGGGGGCAACGGTTTTATCGATGCTGACGTGATCCGAAGCGCCCGTCAGGAAGAATGCGGCCAGAACAAGGGCCAAGAACGATAGTTTATGCATTTGCAAGCGTTTTAGAAATATTGAGCCTGTAGGCCATCCCGGCGGGAATCAGCGCAGAGAGTGCACCGATCAAAAGCGTGACAGCAAAAAGCAGGCCTTCCTGGTTCCACACAAACGTAAACGGGTCAAAAGTTATTTTGTATTCCGCCTCGGTGGCTCGCGAAATCAGGGAGAGGCCCATCCGCCCGATCGCCGTTCCCAACAAAAAACCGGCAGCGCACAGCAGCAGCGCCTCAATGAGCACCAGGGACAACAACTGGCCACGGCCCGCGCCGCTGATCCGCATCAGTGCAAATTCGTACCTGCGTTCCCGGAGCGTGGAATAAAGCGCCACAAAAATGCTTATTGCCGAGATGAGCATGATCCCGTAAGCCATGTAACGCAACGCGGTCAAACCAAATCCGAACAGGGTGAACAGCCGGTTGACCTCAACCGCCGGGCTTGCAATCTGCATCGAAGTTTGAGCCGAAACCATCCGTGGCCAGGTGACAAGCGCCATCTTGTTCCGTATTTTAAAAAGCACCGCGGTGATCTCCCGCGTATCGGCTTGTTCAGTTGCATCTACATGGGCGTGCTCCTCGTGTTCGTGCGAATGCTCATGGTTCTGCTCCGCGCCACTCGCACCCGGCGGATCCGCATGCGCGTGCCCATGCATCTGCCAAACCGTTTCAATATTGCACAGCAAAAGATTGTCGATCACCTTTCCCGATTCTTTGGCGATCCCAACCACGACATACTCTCCCTCTTCGTGGACCTCGCCGCCATGATCGCTTCCGTGCGAACCCTTGAACGTTGTTCCGATGGCCAGGCCAAGTTTTTGCGCCGCCGTGAATCCGGCCACGACCTCGCCGGGCTTTGAAAACATTTTTCCCGATCCAAGGCCCGCACCGTATAGCTCCGTGTAGTTGGGCGTTGTGCCCACAATCCTGAAACCGCGGTAATTGTCGCCGTAGGCAAGTGGGACCGCCGATTGCGCAAAGGGATTATTCATGAATTCAAGCGCTTCGGCATACGGAATGTTCCCGGTCGGGGCATCCATTTGGTACACCGACGAAAGGATGAGCTGCAGCGGGTTCCCCTTGGCGCCCATTACAAGGTCTATGTTATCGAGGTTCCCGCTAAACTGTTTTTCAAACTGCCGCTCCAACAGGATCAACAGGGAAATGATTCCGACTCCCGCCGTCAGCAACAGGAGGCTTAGCAGTGTATTCAAAGGTTTGTGCGCCATATTGCGCAGGGCAACTTTCGCGATCATAGCATAACCCGGTTTTGAAAGACGTTCTTGAGCCTTGAATCATGGGTCACGATCATGAGCGCTGCACCGGTCTGCGCCGAGACCTCACGCAACAACCGCACGACTTTCGCTGAATTGGTATCGTCAAGGCTCGATGTCGGTTCATCTGCCAGAAGTATCGCGGGACGGTTTACCAGGGCCCTCGCAATGGAAGCGCGTTGCTGTTGCCCGATGCTCAACTGCGCCGGAAGTTTGTTTTGATGTTCCGTGATCCCGAGGGATTCCAGCAGTTCGCGGGCGCGTTCCTCTTTTCGTTTTCCGGTGGCCAGCCACGAGGCGAGGCACAAATTTTCAAAAACGGTTACCGATTTGACAAAGTGCGACTCCTGGAGGACGATGCCAATTTTCTCGGCACGGAACCTGTCCAATTGCCTTGCGCTTAGCGATGAAATGGGCTTCCCGGCGACTTCTATCGAACCCTGCTGCGGCTTCAACAGGCCTCCCAAAAGATGGAGCAAGGTCGTTTTTCCTTTGCCGGAATCGCCCGTGATGAGCAGCTCACCGCCTTCTTCCAGGACGATATCGGGAAATGCCAGTGCGGTATCGCCGTAGGAATGACGGAGGTTGGATGTCTTAAGGATTGGGCGCATACGGCAAAGCTAATGATTCAGCGCAGCATCCGCAATTGTAATCCTATAAATCAAAAGCGCATTGATATAAGCCGCGGCGCCGGTACGGGATATAACTTTGTCAAAAATCCTACTGCTATGAGTTACATTACCATTCGAGTGAAAAATGAGGGACGCCTTACCGACTACCTTCTTTTTCACGCAGACTACCTCAACGAGGCCTGGCTTGCGGAAGTCAGGGAAGACGAAACGACCCGCATTGTCCGCGAGTTCGCCTGCCATGACCTTATGAACTGTATTGACGAAATTGTCCTGTGTGCCGATCATCTCGGTGTCGTGACCGATGTTTTCGGAAACGATTCGGAGCCCGCGGTCGTACAGGCTTTAAGGGAAAAATTGCTATGCCCCGAACCCGAAACGGCCGCCCTTCGGATGCCGATTTCACTCTCACTCCACTCGCTTCCCTCCTTTTGGGGGCGGTGGGCCAAAGCCTTCCCCGATTTGGGAATGGCCGGATGAAGATCCATTTGAACGGGCAGCCTTGAAGGCTGCCTTTTTTACAACAGGCCCTCGTCGGCGAAACTCATGTAACCGCGCTCGGTGACAATGACGTGGTCGAGAACCTTGATGTCCAGATTTTCACCGGCTGCCTTTATCTTGCGGGTGATTTGCCGGTCGGCGTCACTGGCCTTGAGCGTACCCGAAGGATGGTTGTGCACCAAGATGATTCCGGTCGCATTGATCTCCAGCGCTCCCCGGAAGGCGATCCTGATATCTACGACCGTACCCGTTATCCCTCCCTTTGAAAGTTGCACCTTGCTCAGTATCCGATTTGAATTGTTCAGGTAAAGGATCCAGAATTCCTCGTGCGGAAGCTCGCCCAAAATGGGTTGCATGATCTCAAAAACCGAACGGCTTGAGGCAATCTTCTCCGGTTGCGGGGTTTGGGAAACGGCCCGGCGCTTGCCCAACTCGAGCGCGGCGGCGATCGCAACGGCTTTCGCCTGCCCAATTCCCCTGAATTTCATGAGTTGCGGAACCGTCAGCTTGCCCAAAGTATTCAGGTCATTTCCCGTGGAGGCCAGGATTTTCCGGCAGAGCATCACGGCGCTCTCACTCCTGGAACCGGAGCCGATGAGGATGGCAACCAGTTCGGCATCCGTGAGCGCCGATTTTCCTTTGAGCATCAATTTTTCCCGGGGACGGTCGTCCTCCGCCCATTGGGTGATGGGGATCGTAATTTCCATACGGCGAATTTACCCCGCAAAAAATGTAGGATTTTGAGGAAAAACCGTCGAATTTCCCGGTCCGTTTAAGATGACCGTAAATGATTCGGCCTCGCATCATTTGAAGCCAACCATGCGTATCACATCAGCTTTGAAACCTCGGCAAAATCCAACCCACCGTAATTACCCGAACTCATCAACAACAAGGCAAAGTCCACCTCGGCATCGCGGAGCCTGAACAAATAATCCTTGAATGCCGCGGGATCCGTGAACACGATCAGGTCCTCACGGTTGAAGGATTCCCTGATCTGCTCCTCCGAAATGGGCTCCATCTGCTTGATCTTCAGTGCGTTGGGCGAATAGAACACTACCGCCGTGTCCGCATTGTCCAGTGCGCCCTGATATTCCTTCAGGAACGTGGGATTCAGGCTGCTGTAAGTATGAAGTTCCAGACAGGCGATCAGGGTCCGGTCGGGGTACTGCTGTTTCACGGCTTTTGTTGTTGCACTGACCTTGCTTGGCGAGTGCGCAAAATCCTTATAGGCAATGCGCCCTTTTCCCGATGCAATCTTTTCAAGCCTCTTCGACGCGCCTTTGAAAGTAGCGATGGCCTCGTAAAAATCGGCCTCGTCGATGCCTATCGCCTGGCAGACCCACTTGGCCCCTGCAAGGTTGTTCAGGTTGTGTGCGCCGAAAACCTCAATGGGCATTGGCCCGTCCGGCGTTTCCAGCAGCGTTGTTCCGTCTTCCACCGAATATTCGGGCGTGCGATACGGAATCTTGCGGATCGGGGCGGCAGATTCCTCTGCAAGTTTCCGAACCCATGGGTCTTCCTCGTTATAGATCAGCATGCCCCCGTTGGTTATCTTGCCGATGAAAATCCTGAACTGCTCCAGGTAATCCTCAAAGGTCGGGAACACGTTGATGTGATCCCAGGCAATGCCGCTTAGCAACGCGATATTTGGGCTGTAGAGGTGAAATTTTGGCCGTCGGTCAATGGGTGACGAGAGGTATTCGTCGCCCTCGAGGACCATGAAATCGTTATCGGCGGTAAGCCTGACCATGGTGTCGAACCCTTCCAGTTGCGCGCCCACCATATAGTCGACATCCCTTTTATGGAATTGGGCCACGTGCAGGATCATAGAGGTGATGGTGGTCTTGCCGTGCGACCCGCCGATCACCACGCGGGTCTTGTCCTTTGACTGCTCGTAGAGGAATTCGGGATAGGAAAAGATCTTGAGGTTTAGCGACTGCGCTTTCAGTAGTTCGGGATTGTCGGCGCGGGCATGCATGCCTAAAATTATATAGTCGATGCTCGAATGGATCTTGTCCGGAAACCAGCCCAATTCGGCCGGCAAGAGGCCTCTCTTGTCAAGTCGGGACCTTGAGGGTTCAAAAATCGCATCGTCGCTACCCGTGACCCTGTAGCCTTTTTCGTGAAGGGCGATTGCCAGGTTGTGCATGGCGCTTCCGCCAATCGCAATGAAATGTGCCGTCATAGATTTTCATTCGCCAATGGCCTCCAGTACGGCCCGGGCTTTTTGTGGTTTGTTGGTTCGTTTATAGAGGTTCGCAAGTTTGCGCGCACCAGTCCTGGAATTGTATTTTTCCCAAGCCAATTTATAATTTTTTTCGGCCGATGCGACATTGTCCTGATGATCGGAGATCCGCCCAAAAGCAAGGTAGCCGTCCACGGGGGAGAGCGCCATCAGTTCCGAAGCGTATTGTTTTGCTTTCGCGGTACTTCCGCCTGCGATTGCCGGGAGCTGCAGGTTGACCTCGATAAGTGCCCAGCGGGCCTCGAGGTGTTTGGGGTCCAGTGCGATGGCTTTCTCAAACGACGACCGAATGTCGCCTATCATCCCCAGCGCCTTGAATTTATTCGACGCCCGGGCCTTCATGCCCAGTGCGCCACCGTATTTATAATGCGACGAAGCCCTTTGCGGCCAGAGTTCCCTCATTGCGGCGTAGTGTTTCAAGGCTCCGTCCCAATCCTGCCTTTTGCCCAAAATGTCTCCCAGCATCTCATGCGCGGCCGCCGCTCCGGGATCCTTGCTGACGATATTCTCCAGCATCGACTGTGCTTCCCGGTTTTTGCCCTTTCCGATCATTTCACGCGCTGCCTCAAGGCTCCCTTGCGCGATACATGAGATGGAAAAGAGGAGGATTGTCAACAGCTTTGGCATCCGGTAAAAATAAGCATTGCCCCTGAATCCCCTGCCAACATTGACCGTGCGACGCGTCAAATGCGATTTATTAACACATTCGTTGTTTTAATTGTAGTTTGTCGACATTTGTAGTTAAACATTTATCAATTTATGTTATTAAATTGTAAATTTGAATAAATGTGGCAAACCGAACATGAGAAAACATTACACCTCGAAAAATCTGCCCCTCATTTTTTTCCTGCTGTTAACTGCCTGGATGCGAGCTCAGTCAAATGATTGCGCCACCGCAACCCTCCTGACGCCCGGAACGGTGTGCTCTCCCACCGCGGGAACTACGGTCGGGGCGACACAATCCATCGCGGCCCTTACCTGTTCGGGTTTTACGGGCAATGCGGATGACGATGTGTGGTACAGATTTGTGGCTACCACAACCTCGCACACGGTCACTGTCGCCGGTGGTTCAGGTTTCGATGCAGTTGTCGATGTGAGGTCCGGCGCCTGTAGCGGAACCAATATTGGTTGCGCCGATTCCACCTTCAGCGGGGGCACCGAAACGGTGAACCTAACCGGACTCACGGTCGGCACAAATTATTACATCAGGGTTTACAGTTATGGCGGATCGGGATCGCAGGGATCCTTCACCATCTGCGTCACCAGTGCGCCCGCCGCAAGCGGAGTTGACAATTGCGCCGGAACCGCAGCCCTAACTGTTAATCCCGCCGGCACGTGCTCCTCGACTACATCGGGAACAACAGTGGGCGCCACGTTGTCGCAGGCTGGTTGCGCGGGAACCGCCGACGATGATGTTTGGTACTCATTTACGGCAACCTCCGCAAGCCATACGGTAACGGTAACACCGGGAACTTTGTCCGATGCAGTATTGCAGGTTTTTAGCGGAACTTGCGCGGGGCTTACCAGCCTGGGTTGTGCTGATGCGACGGTAGGATCTGCGATAGAGACGCTTACTTTAAATACACTTACGCCAGGTGTGACCTACTTTGTTCGAACCTACAGTTGGTCAAGTGGCTCCGGGCAGGGAACTTTTTCTTTGTGTGTAACGACCAACCCGGCAACGGGCCCGGCTAACAATAACTGTTCAGGGGCAATTGCCCTCGTTGTGAATCCCGCAGCTACATGCTCGTCAACCACCTCGGGAACAACAATTGGTGCCACGCAGAGCCAGGCGGGATGTGCGGGAACCGCCGACGATGATGTCTGGTATTCCTTCACCGCAACAAATACAAGCCATACGGTAACGGTTACACCGGGCACTTTATCTGATGCTGTCCTGCAGGTGTTTAGCGGGAGTTGCGCGGGCCTGGTTAGCCTTGGCTGTGCCGATTCAACGGTTGGCTCGTCAATTGAAACACTTACTCTAAATTCACTGACCGTTGGGGCCACCTATTATGTTAGGACCTACAGTTGGGGTAGCGCAGGACAGGGTACTTTTTCAATGTGCGTAACCACGGCTGCCTCGGCCGGAGGCAATGATAATTGTTCAGGGGCCACAACCGTGGGAGTCAATGCCACTATGGCCTGCACCGTCACGGCATCAGGAACGACCGTCGGGGCAACACAAAGTCAGACGGGATGTTTTGGAACCGCCGACGACGACGTTTGGTATTCGTTCACGGCAACTTCGACAACACATGTCATCACGGTTACTCCAGGAACCTTATACGATGCCGTTTTCCAGGTATTCAGCGGGACCTGCGGCGTGCTCACCAGCCTTGCCTGCGTCGACAGTACAATCTCAACAGCCGAAACCACCACGTTGGGTGGACTCACCTCGGGCGCGACGTATTTTGTAAGAATTTATAGCTATTCATCCGGATCAGGCCAGGGAACTTTCACCCTTTGCGTTACGACTCCCACGCCGCCCGCCAACAACAATTGCAGCGGTGCCTTTACGGCAACTGTCAATCCGACATCCAGTTGTACGGCTGTCAGCAACGGAACCACGCAGTATGCTACCCAATCCCAACCCGGATGTGTGGGCAGTGCCGATGATGATGTTTGGTACACCTTTACCGCGACCAACACCAGCCACACAATCTCGCTGGCGTCAATATCGCTTTACGATGGGGCTTTCGAAGTGTTCAGCGGCCTCTGCGGGTCGCTCACCAGTATCGCCTGCGTTAACAACTCTTCCGGATTCCAGTCTGAATCAACCGTCGTTTCAGGCCTGACAGTTAACGGGCCGTATTTCATCAGGGTTTATTCCTATGGAGCATCTGCATCTGACAGTGGGACCTTCACCCTTTGCATCACAACCTGTTCAAGCGGCGACGGCACGGGCACATCCTCATTGGCCTGCCCTTCGGTGATTTCCGGCGGATTGGGCTTAAACGGTGCCGATCCTGCGCCGATTGATTGCACATCGGCGTCGTGCACTGACCTGGAAGCAACTTACCTGCAGCTCGGGCAAACCAGCAGTTACACGGTCTCCAGCATTCCTTATGCGCCTCCCTATCAATTTACCTGCTTGGCAAATCCTGTAAGTGTCAATGTGGACGATGTTTGGTCGCCGATCGTGAGCTTGCCTTTCAACTTCTGCTTTTACGGCGTCAATTATGACCAGTGCCTGATCAGTTCCAACGGCGTCATTACCTTCGATCTGTCAACATATTCACCCGGTGGCTATTCGACCTGGTCATTTGCGTCAAACCTGCCGAACAATACCTTGTTTTTAAATTCGATCTTCGGCGCTTACCACGATATCGACCCAAGCCTCGGCGGAAGTATTGGGTGGGAACTCATCTCGCTTGATACGGGATGCCGCGCATTGGTAGCCGCATGGAATGACGTACCGATGTTTTCCTGCACGAGTGTTCTGTACAGCGGAATGATTGTGCTTTATGAAAATACGAACATCATCGAAGTGTACATCGAGGAAAAAAATGTCTGCGCATCCTGGAATGCGGGCAATGCCATTATAGGTATCCAAAACCAGGCGGGCAATCTCGCGAGCGTGGCGCCGGGCCGCAACGGCCTTGATCCGAACTGGACCGTTACCAATGAAGCATGGCGCTTTACCCCGGCCGGACCTTCACTCACAACGCTCCAATGGTTTGAAGGGTCGGGCACAACAGGGCCGATGATCGGGACCACGGATGTGCTGAATGTTTGCCCCACCGCGACCACCACCTATACGGCCCAAGTCACGTACACTTTCTGCAATGGCGCGACACTAATCCAGACCGATGAAACAACCGTAACGGTCAACCTCAACAAGGTCTGGAACGGCTCGGTGTCGAGTGATTGGAACGTAGCCGCGAACTGGACTCCCGCGGGCGTTCCCACCGCAATGGATTGCGTCGTCATCCCCAATGTGCCCAATCCGGCGCATATCATCGGCACCTCCTATGATGCGTATTGTTACAGCCTCAATGTGCTCAGCGGCGGAATTCTTCAAAACAACCCGGGAAACAACCTGACCGTCACCAACGCGGTAAATGTCCAGGCGGGAGGCCAGTTCATCCTCAAGAACAGTTCGAGCCTGTTGCAGGTCAACAATGTCGCCAACAACGGGATCATGAATATGGAACGAATCACGCCGCCCGTATACCGCTTTGATTACACGTACTGGAATTCACCGGTGACGCAAGCGTCAAACTTCACGCTGGGTATGCTGTCGCCAAACACTCAATACGATAAGTATTACAGCTGGACCCCTTCGGTATCGGGAGGTATGGGAATCTGGGCGCAGGAAAGCGCGGCGACCGTAATGAACCCGACAAAGGGCTATATTGTCCGTGCGCCGAATTCCTATTCGTTCACGCCCGATGTTACCGCTCCTTACACCGCAAATTTCATCGGAACCCCAAACAACGGAACCTTTAACTGCCCGGTCAGTTTCGGCTCGATGGGGCCTACGACCGATTACGACAAATGGAATTTACTGGGCAATCCGTATCCGTCGGCGGTCAATGCATCGGCGTTTATCAACCATCCCGCAAATGTGCCCGTCCTTGACGGAACGCTTTATTTCTGGACACACAATTCGCCGATTTCGGTCTCCTTCGCCGATCCTTTTTACGGGGATTACGTCCTCAACTATACCGATGCCGACTACGCTGCCTGGAACGAGACCGGCGGTACGGCTGCCACTTCCGGCGGGGCGCCACCGGGAGCCTATATCGCGGCGGGGCAGTCTTTTTTCGTGCGCAGCCTTGCGGTTCCCGGGACGGCCCTTTTCAACAACGCCATGCGCACACCTGACAACAATGCGCAATTCTTCAGGTCGGGCGCAAACGCATTCCCTACGCCAGGCCTGGGAGACCCCGAACGGCACCGCATCTGGCTTAACCTGCGAAATGACCAGGGGGCATTCAGCCAGATCCTGGTGGGTTATGTGGAAGGCGCCACAATGGGATACGACCGCGGGTTTGACGGCGCACTTTTCAGCGAGTCCTCGGTAAAATTCTATTCCCATATTCCGGAAAAATCCCTTGTGATTCAGGGGCGCCCGCTGCCCTTTGAGCCTATTGACCAGGTTCCATTGGGAGTGTCGGTCCAGGAACCGGGAACTTTTTCCATCAGGATCGACCATTACGATGCGTTTTTTGACGACGTGCCGATATATCTCGAAGACTTGATGCTCGGAATGGTCCATGACCTGAAAGCATCGCCGTATGAATTCAGCACGGCTGGTGGGATTTTCAATGACCGTTTTGTACTGCGCTACTCCGTGGGAGCGTTGTCCGTACCCAATCCGGAATCTGAGCAGGCCGTCATATTTATCCATGAGGGACGGATCCACGGCCAGGCTTCGCAGGTGATGTCGGAAGTGCGGGTTTTTGATGCGGCGGGCAAACTAATCAAACGATACATACCTGGCACTGCGGCTTTTAACGAGCCTTTTGAGGTGGCCCGGGGTTTTTATCCAACCGAAATCCATTTTGCGGACGGTTCGGTATCCGTTTTCAAACTGATGCATTGAAAAACCTTGATTTTAAAGGGAAACGCGGCAGATACTTAGTGTTTTTGAGCGGAATAATCCCGCGCTTTATCGCCTGATGTGTATTTTATCGTTTTTTGCGGCAACTCAACCAGAAAATTATTGACTTCGTATATTCCAAAATAACTTTGCCCTTGAAATTCAAGTAATTGGCAAATTGGAAACTTATGAAGCAATTTTACTTTAACCTGAAGACAGTCAGTCTGTTGGACCCAAAAGTAATAGCGACTTCGGTCCTCTTGACGCTACTGATCTTCGCCGCCCCAAAATCCACCGCTCAAATCTCAGGCCCGCTAAACCCCGGAGCTGCCGTAAACGCAGTCGGTGTCGGTGCGGTCAACTGGACCAATGCTACGAACGCATTGATCGCAGATGGCAATAGCGCTACGGTCACAATTTCCACCGGGCAGTTCAGCCGTTATCTTCGAACAAGTTCATTTGGTTTTGCAATCCCGGCAACATCGGTCATCAATGGAATCGAGCTACGCGTAACACGCCGTGCCAACGCCAACTCCGGCAGCATCGTGGACTCATTTGTTCAATTGGTGCAGGGAACTGCAGCAGTTGGCGCCAACAAGGCCAACACAAGCGTTTTGTGGGGCGATACATTCCAGACCGTGGTCTACGGCGGCCCAAACGATAAGTGGGGAACCACCCTGACCGCCAGTGATATCAATGCCGCCAACTTTGGCGCACAGCTTTCGGTGGGTACCACTTCAAATTCCCGGACGGCGTATGTGGACAACATGCGGCTGACCGTTTATTTCACTCCACCGCCAACCATTACCTCATTCAACAACAGCCCGGCCTGCTACGGATCGGCCACTACCGTAACGCTTACGGGAACGCATCTACTCAACGCCTCATCGGTGACCTTTAACGGGGTTGCGGCGGCGTTCACCGTTATTTCCAATACGCAGATTTCGGCACAATTGCCGGCCACCGCCACTACGGGAACTATCGCGGTGACCACACCTTCCGGAACTGCCACAAGCGCATCGCCCTTTACGGTAAACCCGTTGCCGGTCGTCGGCCCTATTTCGGGCGCAGGCGCGGTTTGCGCAGGTTCCAGCATTGCATTGTCAAATGCCACCCCAGGCGGAGTATGGTCTTCATCGGCTCCTTCAATTGCATCGGTCAATGCGTCCGGAATCGTAACCGGTCTGATCGCAGGGAATGCGGTCATCCGATATACGGTTACCGATGCAAACGGTTGTTCCTCACAAGTCACGTTCCCCGTTGCGGTCAATGCGCTTCCGGTGGTTTCGGCCCCGGCCAGTGTCTGCGTCGGGCAAACCGTTCAGCTTTCGCCCGCTTCAGGCGGTACCTGGACCTCGTCAAACCCTGCGGTCGCAACGGTTGACAACAGCGGCCTGGTAACGGGTGCAGCCGCGGGTTCGGCCACTTTTACCTTCACCGATTCAACAACAAATTGCAGCAGGACGACTTCCGCTGTCCAGGTATACGACCTCCCAGCCATCGTTTCCCAACCGGTATCGCAATCCGTTTGTTCAGGCGAAACTACCAGTTTCAGCGTTACGGCATCGGGTACTTCGCTGTCCTACCAATGGTACAACGGCGCTTCGCCCATGGCCAACGGCCCCGGGATTTCCGGAGTCAACACACCTACCCTCACCCTGTCCAACATTCAGGTTTCTCAAGCCTCTGATTACCATGTGGTAATTGGCAGCATTTGCAACGGCACAATCGCATCGGTTTCGGCGACCCTTTCGGTAACCGAGAAGGTGAGCATCGTCGCCCAGCCACTTGCCAATATTACAGGATGTGAAAACGGATCGGTACAAATGACGGTTTCCGCTACCGGCGCAGGACTATCCTATCAGTGGTACAAGGGCGCCGTGATGTTGTCGGACGATGCTGATGTATCAGGCGCGACGACAGCCACCCTAACCCTCAACAACCTGACCACGGCAATGGCGGGAAGCTATCATGTCGTTGTTTCGGGGACCTCGCCTTGCGCACCGGTAACATCATCGAATTCGGTTCTTGCGGTTGAAAGCGCTCCCGTGATCACGCAGCAACCGGCTTCGGTTACAAGTTGCACCGGTAATCCGGTTGTTTTCCAGGCGAATGCCTCGGGAGGTGCGCTGACCTACCAATGGTTCAAGGGCTCCACTGCGCTTGTCAACGGCGGAAATGTTTCCGGGGCGAATTCTGCAACCCTTACCCTTAATCCCGTAACCATTGCTGATGGCGGCGATTACCATGTGGAGGTCACGGGAAACTGCGCCCCGCCTGCTGTTTCCGACAACGCAACGCTATCGGTCATCGAAGCCGTCACGATTACCTCGCAACCCCTTGCGGCACAGTCGGCCTGTACCGGAGAAACTGCCAGCTTCACGGTTTCTGCCACGGGCGACGGCCTCACCTATCAATGGTATAAAGGAGCTACACTGCTGAATGATGGCGGATCGATTTCAGGTGCGACGACATCCACCCTGACCATCAGCCCGGTCATTTCGTCGGATGCCGCTTCCAATTACCGCGTCGTTGTCACGGGGACCACCCCGTGCGGCTCAATGACTTCGGCCAATGCCGCCCTTACCGTGAACCAAAGCCCGGCAATCACCACCCAACCGGTTGCAACGCTCGCCAGGTGTTCCGGCCAGAGCGCCACCTTCTCGGTGGTGGCAACAGGGGGTTCGCTCACCTATCAATGGTTCCACAATGGAATTCCGCTCACAAATGGCGGATCGATTTCCGGCGCCACATCCAACTCGCTTGTCATCGATCCGGTAGCAACCACGGATTCGGGAACTTATCATGTGGTCGTGGGCAATCCCTGCCTCAATGACGCGGTGAGCAACAGTACCTCTCTTGTGGTCAATCAGCGCCCGGTCATTCCGGCGCAATCGGTAACCATTTGCAGCGGTGGTTCGTATTCCATCACCCCGGTCAACGGCATGCCCAATGCAAGCGTGATCGTTCCAGCAAACACCGTTTATTCCTGGTCTGCCCCAACGGGAGCGGGAATAACGGGAGGCCAGGCGCAATCGCAGCAGTCCTCCATTTTTGGGACGCTTAACAATATCACCAACATTGTACGCTCGGTCACTTTCAATGTGACACCTCTCAATACCGACGGAACCTGCAGCGGCACACCCTTTAGCGTGACCGTTACGGTAAACCCCGTCCCCAGTGTAGTGAACATCACCCGAAACGTTTGTAATGGCCAACCCTTTACCATTACACCCGCTAATGGAGGCGGAAGCATCGTACCTGCAGGTACAACCTTTTCCTGGCCCGCACCCGTTGTGACCGGCGGGATCACGGGAGGAACGGCGGGTAGCGGGCTAACGTCGCTCAACCAGACTTTGGTAAACCCGACTTCCACAGTCCAAACCGCCACTTATACGGTGACGCCGGCCACGGCTAATTGTACCGGGACGCCGTTTACCATTACGGTTTCGGTCAACCCATCACCGACTGCAGCCGTGTCGGTAGCCTCGCAAACCATTTGTTCGGGAACGGCGATCTCGCCCTTTTTGGTGACCAACTCAAACAACATTCCGTGTGGCGTACTTTACAATTGGGTGCGCGACAACACGACAGCGGTCACGGGTACGGCTTCCGGGAGTGCCAACATCGCCATGGGCGGAACCTACAGTTTCTCCCCCGTATTGACCAACACGACAAATACGCCGCAGACCGTCACCTTCATCATTACTCCTTCAAATAATGGCATACCGGGAACTCCCGTGACCGCGACGGTTACCGTCCTTGCGCCTTCGGCAGGGGGCGTTGCGACTACTTCGGCGCCGGGCATTACGCCGCTGGTGACCGTCACAACGGTTTGCCACTTCGCATCGGGCACCCTTTACCTTCAAAATCAAACGGGCAACGTGGTCCGTTGGGAATCATCGACCAATGGAGGCGTAACCTGGACCCAGATCGCCGAAACGGGGACCTCGCATAATTATGTAAATCTGACCGTAACCACCATCTTCCGGGCCGTTATTCAAAATGGAACCTGTAACACGGCCAATTCTGCGGTTGCGATTGTCAACGTCGTGCCCAACGTCAAACCTACACCGGTCACTGCTACCCCGCAAACGATTTGCGTGGGGCAATCTTCGGTACTCAATTCACAAAGCGGTTATGCAACCAGTTCACAACTGGCGGCCGGTGGAGCGTTCCAGTCCTCCAATCCTCAGGGATGGCTCGTGGACGGTTGTGGCAACTGTTTGAGCGCCGGAGGGAGCAACACCAATCCGGGGCCGTTCCAGTTGAGCGCAACCAATGGCGGAACCTATTCGGGCATTAATTATACGTCCACCGGAAAATTCGCGATTGCGAACGGTGCCTTCGATTCGGTAATGGAGACACCTGTTTTCAATACCTTTGGATTGGCCACGGCCTCCTTGCAATTTAACCACGCCTTCAACCTATTGGCCGGTGCGTGGGTGCGTGTCGAGCTTTCGCTTGACGGAGGCGCAACGTGGGGCGTGACGCTTCAGCAGTGGAACGGTCCCGCGGTAAGATCGCCTTACAACAACTTTCCGCTGTCGAATATCAGCCTGAACAATTATATCGGCCAGGCCAACCTTAAAGTCCGTTTTGTATATCATGGCGTGGGCGCAAGTTCATGGGCGATCGACAACATCCGCATACCCGAAATGCCGAACAACCTTACCACGCAATGGATCGACGTGGCTACCGACAGCGTGATCAGCACCGCAGCCTCGCTCACCGTAACGCCGACCCAAACGACAACCTACGCCATTGTGTCATCCTTAAATGGTTGCACCAGCTATGGGCCGGAAGGGACCACGTACATCACCGTTTATGTCAACCCGCGCCCTACCGCCGTTATCGGTACCAATCAAACCATTTGCCTTGGCGGGACCGCTACATTCAGCGTTCAGTTGACGGGTGTTGCGCCCTGGTCGCTTACCTACAGCAATGGCGTCACTTCGACAACTGTCAACAACATCATGAGTAGCCCGTACACGTTTTCGGTCCCGAATATTCTGGCCAACCAAACCTACACGATTACCGCACTCAATGATACGCGTTGCACCGCGCAGCCCCAACACCTGACCGGATCGGCCACCGTTACGGTGCTCAACGGGCAGCAGGGCCTTTGGACAGGACTGGTCAGCACCGACTGGTTTGATTGCATGAACTGGGCAGGCGGATTGCCTAATGCGACAGTGAATGCCGTGATTCCGGCCGGAATGCCGAGGATGCCCGTAATTGATCCGTCGAATTCCGCTTTTGCGGCAGCTTATTCCAACATTGCCTCGGCTCGGGACGTCCTGATCGCCAATGGCGCTTCCCTGACCATGCCGGCCGGAAATTCACTCTTGCAGGTTAGCCGCGACTGGCTCAACAGCGGAACGTTTACCGCAGGGCTTGGAACAGTATCTTTCAACGGAAGTGCCGCGAGCCAGGTTCAGAATATCAACGTCGGAATCAAGAACAACGAACAGTTCTACAACATGGTCGTCAATGCCGGTGCTGGCGCCCTCGGGGTCAGCGTAGTCAACGGCTTTGAACTCACGGTTGCCAACCACCTCACGCTGACAAGCGGCGATCTTCGCCTGACCGGAGAGGCTCAGCTTGTCCAGCACGGCACAACGCCAAATCCCACAACGGGAACGGGCAAATTGTTGCGTGACCAGCAGGGCACTCAGAGCAGTTTCAACTACAACTACTGGTCTTCGCCCGTAAGTGCCAACAATGTCAATTACACCGTGGCATCGGTACTCCGCGACGGAACCAATTCGGCAACCGCGCCGTTCAACCCCGGCACGATCAATTTCGGAAACGGCGTTTATTTTGCCGACGGCGTCCTGGCGAGCCCTATCAAGATCAGCAATTCCTGGATCAACAAGTTTACGGCGGTCAGCAACAATTACTACAGCTGGCAATACATCGGAAGCACGGGAACCGTCAAGGTGGGCGAAGGCTTTACCATGAAGGGAACTTCGGGCTCAGCCGCGGTCACCGACCTGCAGAACTATACCTTTGTTGGTAAGCCCAACAACGGCGATATCACCTTATCCATCGCGCCCGGACAGAGCTACCTCATCGGCAATCCGTATCCGTCGGCACTGGACGCAGACCAATTTATCCGGGACAACATCCTTGACGGCGGCAACGCTTCGAGCAATGTCTTTACGGGTGCGCTCTATTTTTGGGATCATTTCGGAGGGCAGACGCACCTGGTGGCCGGCTATGTTGGCGGCTATGCGACCTACACGTTGATGGGCGGTGTCGTGGGGATCGCGAACAGTCCGCTGAACATCAATGACGGTTCGATGGGCAGCAAAGTGCCGACACGCTACGTCGCCGTGGGCCAGGCATTCTTTATCGGCACCATCGCCGATCCATCGCTAACGACAAACAATCCCAACCTCACCTCCCCGGTAACCGGAGGGCCCGTAGTGTTCAAAAATTCGCAGCGCGCCTTCAGGACCGAAGCGGCCGGGTCCGTATTCTTCAGGTCGCAAAACAATTATGTGAGCGTGCCATCGGAGGATGCAAGGCCAAAGATCAGGCTTAATTACAGCGGCCCGGGCGGACTCCACAGGCAGATCCTGACGGGAGCCGATGAGTTCGCAAGCCACAATTTCGACCTGGGCTATGACGCGCCGATGATCGACATCAGTGCCGACGATATGTATTTCGAGATTGGATCGGGCAAACTGGCCATCCAGGCGGTAGCCGCTTTCGATGCCGAAACGGTCATCCCGTTGGGTGTCAAGGTAACCAATGCGGGAACTTCGACAATTTCGCTTGGGCAGGTGGAAAACGCCGATGGATTAAATATTTATATCCATGACAATGTGACCGGAACTTTCTACAACCTATTGGAAGGCGCCGCCGAAATTCCACTGTCACCCGGGCAATATGACGGCCGATTCTCGTTGCGTTTCAGCGAAACCTATCTTGGAATCAACAATCCCGGAAACGCTTCGATCGCAGCAGTGGCTTACAATGCCGAGTCGCAGGTCATCAGCATCAAAACCGATTCGTGGGTCAACAAAGTCGAATTGTACGACATGGCGGGCCGTTTCGTGGCCAAGCCGGTTGTTGAGCAAGCCAATGCACAATGGAATGGCAAGGTCGGCGGGATCGCAGCCGGTGCGTACATTGTAAGGATCGACACCGATTCGGGGGTCATCAGCCAAAAAATCCTGGTGAAATAAAAAATAGCGAAGCCCTCCAAAAACGGAGGGTTTTTTTATTCATTTTTTACCCGATGCGGACTCTTGGTGTTATCCATATGTTTTGCTGAGGGGCATTTCCGCAAAAGGTGTTGCATGGAAAGGCCAAGGTTTTCCATCATATGCCGGAGAACACCGCACAGCTCGTGATCACACATGTAGGTTACCATCCCCAGGTGCTGCGGTCTTCGGATTTTCCGGACAGGCTTGTGCGGTACGTGGTGCCGATGCAGGCCGGGATCACTGAATGAAAGCCGGTCGCTATACTTTCGGCGGCGCATCGCAAACAACTGATCAATACTTTCGTCGCCTACTTTAACGGAACGCCAAAAAACGCCTCGCAAAGCCGGATCATGATTCCTGAAGAAATTGTCTTTCACATCAATGACGATGTGTTTCGGCAAGCATCTGCAGCCGAGCCGCTGATCATTGAAAACCGCGGCCAATCGGCGTCATTCACGGGATACATGGCTCGGAAAAAATGGCCGACCTCCTCCCAACCAACTAAGAACCGTTTCTCCATAAAATAAAAAATCCGCCACAGGGGCGGATTTTCCATTTTGTGAATCAAGGATTACGACTTGTTCGCGCTGCCATCGTTCACGATGGTCATCTCGTCCACGATGTGCTTGGCGCCGGAGAAGTTCTCAATGGCCCAAAGAACGTAGCGGATATCCACGTTGATGGTACGTTGCAGGTTCTTGTCAAAAATCACGTCGCCGGCCATGGCCTCGATGTTTCCGTCAAAGGCAAGCCCGATAAGTTCCCCTTTGCCATTGAGTACCGGTGAACCCGAGTTACCGCCGGTGATATCGTTGTCGGTCAGGAAGTTCACGTGGAGCGAACCGTCCTTGTCGGCATAACGGCCATACTCGCGTTTCTTGTTCATGTCGATGAGCTTGGTGGGAAGATCGAATTCGGCGTCGCCTTTCTTGTATTTCTTCACCATGCCGTCCATCGTCGTGTAGTTGTTGATCTTCGCGTCGTTGCGTTTGTCGGCGGGCAGTGCACGCACCTTGCCGTAGGTCAGGCGCAGCGTTGAGTTCGCATCGGGATATTTGATGGAAGCGATCTTGGATTCGCGGAGCCCTTCGACGAGTACGCGGAAACCGGCCCCGAAGTCGTTCTGTGCCTTGGCGAGCCCGTCCGATTTAGCATTGAAATGCGTGATCATGTCATTTGATAGCAAGAACAACGGATCGTTTGCCAACATGGTTTCACTTGGAGCTTCAAGGAACGCCTTGATGCGGTCCTTAGAAGTAAGGATGCTCAGGTCAATGATGGCAGCGGCATATTTGCTGAAGTCATTGTTGTTCTCCTTGCCGATCTTCTCCACCATAGGGGCAATCGCGTAACCCTTTGATTTGGTTGCATAAAGCGCGAGCTGTGCCGCGAGGATGTCCTTCTCTGCAGGAATGTAGATTTCCTTGAACATATCGTCGGCCATTTCGGCAATTTGCGGAGCCATTTCCTTGCGCTTCGCAACATCGGCCTTGGCATACATTTCAAGCTGACGGCCAATGGTGCGTCCGGCAGTCCCAAATGACGAAGTGCGGAAAAGCTGTTGCAGGTAGTTGTCATGGCGCGCCTTCTCGTTGGTCATCGCATAATACGCGTTGATGTTCTTGATCGCGTTGCCATACTTGGCCTTATTTTCAGGCTTGTTGGCCCATTTCTCGAATTTGGCTTCCTGTGCCGCTTTTGATTTCGCCGTACCGAATTTTGTCAGCGCATCAATCATTCCCTGGCGGTTTTTCCAGTAGTTGGCAGTCGAAGCGTATTTTGAAGCATACATCAGGTTGACCTCATCGCTCTTGTCCATGTGTTTCTTCATGTTGTCCATACCTGTCTTGGCTCCTTCCACCCAGGCAGGGTAAGCGAATTTCACGTTCTGCTCGATACCGCCTGCAGGCATCCACCGGTTGGTGCGGCCCGGATAACCCAGGATCATCGCGAAATCGCCTTCCTTCACGCCTCCAAGGCTCACGGGAAGGTAGTGCTTCGGTTTTAGTGGAACGTTTTTCTCTGAATACTCCGCAGGATTGCCGTTTGCATCGGCATATACGCGGAACATCGAAAAGTCGGCGGTATGGCGCGGCCACTCCCAGTTGTCGGTGTCGCCACCAAATTTCCCGAGGTTTTCAGGCGGTGTCCCCACAAGGCGGACATCCTTGAAATCCTGGTAAACAAAGTAGTAATATTCGTTGCCCTGGAAGAACGGACGAACCGATACGGTATACTTTCCGCCGCCGTTGTTCTCCTTTTCGATCAGCGCGATTTCCTGGTTGATCGCTTTTTCGCGCTCGGCTTCGGTCATTTTGTCGTTCACCTTGCCCAAAATGCGCTTGGTCACATCGTCCATGCGGACAAAGAAACGCACGAACAGGCTCGCGGGCTTTATTTCCTCCTTGCGGTTTGCGGCCCAGAAACCGTTCTTCAACAGGTTCTTCTCGGGTGTTGAAAGCTCCGCGATCGCATCATAGCCGCAGTGGTGGTTGGTGAGCACAAGCCCGTCCTTTGAGACGATCTCGGCCGTACAGCCGCCATTGAACTGCACGATCGCGTCCTTGAGGCTGTGGTTGTTGATGCTGTAAATTTCCTCAGCGGTCAGCTGAAGCCCCATCTTCTGCATGTCACGGTGGTTGAGGCGCTCAATGAACATCAGGAACCACATCCCCTCGTCGGCCTTCACCGGGAACGCCGCGAGACACATGGTCACAAACAAAATCAATTTCTTCATTTCAAAAAATTAAAAGTTAGCAATACGCGATACAAGTCTTCGCACGGCCGTTAATGTTACACAACGTTGAAAAATAGCCGGGAAGCGCGCGCTAAGTTAGCTAATTCCCGACAAATCCTTCCGGACAGGTAAGCCAATTTTTTGGGCGAACGGCCGGGCTATCCGCTGTATCCCGCGTTGCACGTCGGGGATGCCGCTGCTATCCCTGTCGCGCACCTGGGTTGCATAATTACCGGGCCGTAAACCATCGGCACCTTTGAATGATATAAGTGATTTACAATGCATTGAATTAAATTTAAGTTCATTTAAAATCAATCAGCATGGGACTCTTTTCATTCATCAAGAACGCAGGTAAGAAAATTTTCGGCGACAAGGAAAAAGAAGCCGCCCCCGAAGAAAGGCAAACCCTAAAGGCTTCGGCACTTTTGGCCTATGTCAAACAACTTGGCCTGCCCTATCAGAACATCAAGATTTCGCTAACGGGCGATGACGTCGTGCTCGAGGGCGAGGTCGCCAGCCAACCTGACGCCGAAAAGATCGCGCTCGCCGTGGGCAATGTGGAAGGCGTGGACACCGTGGACAACCGAATGCGCGTCACCACACCGGCCGCCCAATCGCAATTCCACACGGTCGTGGAGGGCGACTGGCTGTCCAAAATTGCAAAGAAGTATTACGGCGACGAGACCAAGTACAATGTCATTTTCGAGGCCAACAAACCCATGTTGAAGGATCCGGATGAGATCTATCCGGGTCAGGTTTTGAGGATACCCTCTTTGTAGTTATGGGTTATGGGTTGTGGGTTTTGAGTTGTGGGATATCAGTACCTCAGGATTTCATCAACAATACAGTTGCGGTAAACCTGCAGGCCGTCGTCCAGTTTTTGACGACTGACGACTGAAATCTGAAAGCTGAAAGCTGAAAGCTATAAGCCGACAACTAATTATGCACCGTCATCTCATGCCACACCACCCCGTCCACAACGGTAACCTTGTATAGATTCCCGAACTCGTTTTCGGCCATATTTGGGTAAACGGCAGATCCCACGATGGCATTGACCAGCGCCGGGACGGTGTTGTTGTGCCCCATGACAAAAATATTCTTGCCGGGATATTTCGCCACCAGGCTCTGCAGCGAGAAACCTGCATGGTTGTATATGGTTATTGATTTACCGATCGCGTTGGCTATAGGCTCCGCCGTTTGCATGGTCCGGTTGAAATTGGTGCTGTAAACCGCCTCAAACGGCACATCCTGCAGCATTGCGGCCCAGGCTTGTGCGCGCTGCAACCCGGCTTCCGACAAATTCGGATTTGCTGAATTGTCGGCTTTTTCGGCGTGGCGGATCAGGTAGATGACGGTTTGCACGGGTGGATTTTCTTCAGGTTGCGGATCATTATTGGATGAGCATGACAAGAATGCGATCGCAAGGATGAATAGGATTCGGTTTAGAGGCATCTGGGTTAGTGGCTGGTGGTTAGTGGTTAGTGGTTAGTGGCTAGTGGCTAGTGG
>JAEWCF010000080.1 GCA_023390775.1 Bacteroidota bacterium
CGACGGGGTTGTCCAATGTTCCGCCCACATCCAGGTCGGCATCGAGGAACAGGTCGCCGTAGTACAGGTCATTGTCCTTGGCCTTGGAATTTACCGCGCGGAAGTTCTGCGCATCGACAGTAAGGTCGAAGCCGAAATCGCGGTAGTTGGTGGTCAGGACCTTGCCGTTGATGACCAGGTCATTGTTTTTCTCGTCGCGTATGGTGAACCGGTCGAAATTGAGCCCTTCGGCATTGATGACCACGCGTTCGTTGATGCCGCCAAAGTAGGAGTTGATCTGTGCGACCCTCAGGCCGACGTCATTGAAATTCAGGTCACCCACGATCCGCGGCTGCTCCACGGTGCCCGTCACGTCGAATTGCCCCGAAAGATACCCCGCACCGTCCTTGATCTGGCCAAAAGTAAATCCCTGGACGCTCTTCATCTGCAGTCTCTTCATGTCCACGTCAAGATCAAAGCCCTGGTTTGAGATCCGATAAGTACCGAAGATCCGCATATCGTTATCGTTTCCGCTGAGTTGCACATCGGTTCGGATAAGGTCGCTTGTGTAATTGTCGGCACGGATGGCAAGGTCGCCGATGGGTTGCTTTTGAACAGTCAGGCCGGTGATGTCCAGGTCTGCGGTAAAAACCGGTTTCGAGGCGAGGTTGCTCACTTCGGCCGTACCGTTCAGGGTTCCGCCCGCCAGTGCGCTTCCGCGGCTGATCATCTGCACGATCGTCTCGAGATTGAATTCGGTGAACTCCAGTTTTAACGGCGCATTGAACGATTCCGAAAGGGACTGAAGTTTTATCACGCTGCCCTCGCGCGAGAGTTCGAAGTTGTCCGCAATGATGCCGCCCTGTCCAAATCGCAACCTGTTGTCGGCGGAAATGGCCCAGCTTTCATAATTGAGTTTGAGGTTTTCGGGGTTGATCCGAAGTTCGGTTTGGCCGTTCCGTGTCTCCAATAGCCCGGTGATCTGGTACTGTTCCTTGCGTTCCCCATCCCGGAGCACCAGATTGAAGTTGGCGATGTCATCCTTCAGGTTGCCCGCAAGGCTCGTGAAAGGAAGGTCAAATTTGCCGCTCTGAATGCCGTCGACATTAAAATCGTAGACGAGCGAATCATCCTTAGTGTCGATTTTTAGCGTGGCTCCCGAAATCGTGTTGCCCGCGTAGACAAGCCTTGGGATCTCGCCGTTGATCCGGATCGTGTCGCCCTCGCTGTTGTACCGGCCCTTGATCTGGAAGGGTTCGAGACCGGTCAATTTCGGCATAAGTTTGTAAACGACGGGATCGTTGTCCACCCGAAGGTCAAAGTCAAAATACTGCGGATCCGTCCTGCGGCGCGCTTTTGCGGGATTCGGGTCATAATATTTCGCGATCGTATTGGAAACCGCATCGGCAATCTGCGTGAGTTTGTACTTGCCTTCGATATCGGCCTTGACCATTTGGGACCGGATCTTCATCGTGTTCTTTTCCGCCGTGGAGGTGGCCACGACGCTCATGCTGTCCAGGATTACCGGTTCGTCGCCCGCGAGGAACTGGATGTGGTGGAGGCTGACGGTTCCGTTGAGGAAATCGGGGTTGCTTTCCGGGATGTCGGCGTCGACGTTGCCCCTGATCTTCATCGGGCCGGCGTGAAGGTTGAGTTTTTGGAGATCGGCTATGTCGACGTTGAGCTTTAGTTTGACCGAAGGGTATTTGTCGTCAAAACCTCCCTCGGCGGCAAGTGCAAAGTCAAGGTTGGGATCGGCCATTCCCGCATCGACTTTATAATTGCCCTTGGCGATGGCTCCGTCGATTGCAAGATTCCGGTAATTGTAACCATTGAATTGGGCACTGGCAATGTTAACGTTCACCTTTGCGGTAGCCGTCTGCGGATTGAGGCCCGTCCCATTGACCTTCGCAGTCATCGTCACGCGCCCGAGAGAATCGTTTTTGATCAGGCTTCCCAGGTCAAAGTTGTCCACGGATACGTCAGCATCGTACCGCTCACGTCCTTTGGCCCTGCTGTCGAACCGGGCTTTTACGCGGGCATTTCCGTAGCTGCTGCCCACATTCATGTTTGTATTGAAATTGTTTACGCCGCCCTTGAAAGTTCCTTTCGCCGAAAGGCTTGCGGGCAGCGAGATGCTGTTGGGGATCGTGCCTTTGGGAAGCAGGCCGGCGATGTCGTCCCGGGTGGTCTGCAACCGGTTGATTGCCACATCGAAATAGGCGCGCTTGACATCGGGCAGGCCGGTGATGCGCCCGCTTGCCGAAAGCACCGTATTGCCGATCCCGCTCACCTGGAGTTGCGGGAACCGGATGTCGCCGAGCTTTCCGGTGACGCGCGTGTTGAGGTTCAGGATCGCGTCTGGGTTGCTTCTAAAGGGATCCGATGCGCGGAGATTCGGCGCGAACAACAGGATGTCCCTAAAGCCGATCCGGCTGTTGCGAATGTCTGCGTCGATGTAGATCTTCGCGGGATCGCGCGACAATGATTCCTTTGAGGGATAGGTGACGGCAATCTTTTCCCGAAGCGAGGTACGCGGCGTTTGCAGCTCAAGATTGTTGAGATAAGCCCCGCGGTTGCCATAGAAAAAATCGGTCTGCAGTTTTTCGATCTCGACCCCGGAAGTTTCCCGTACCGCAAACCGATCGATCCTGCCGGCGATGGTGTCGGTGCCGTAAACCAGGTTCTTGGCCTGCAGGTCAAAATGGCGGATGTCGAGATGCTTGTAGTCGATCCCGGATTTTGCGCGGGCGAAATTTTCATCGTCAAATTTGAAGACGATGCCGCTCACCGTGGTCTCTTTGAGCCGCACCTTCCATCCGGTTTTTTTGATGGCCGTGGTATCGGTTTCAGGAATGGCGATCTGCTTGTCGAATTTGCCCACCACAAGGTTGCCATTAATGTTTTGCAAATCGAATTTTGCCAGGTCGATGAGTTGTTTGTTCATGTCGACCTCGTTGAATTCCATGAGCAGTTTGCCGAGCGTCACTCCCGTATTCAGGCGGGTCCCCTTGTTGTCATAACCTAGGCTGATGCGTGAGAGCGCAATCGTTCCCAGCTTGATCTTGAAATCGGGGCGCTTGGAAATCGTGTCCACCACTTCCACCGAAGTCTGCGCGATTTCCTCGACTATCCCCTGATTGAGCATGACCTTAAGCCCGTCCAGGCGGATGCGCGGAATGTCGAATTTCATCCCATCCAGGTCAAATTTCCTGAAATGCGTATCGAAGTGGGTGAGGTTGACGCGGACGTCGTTCTTGGTGATGGCATCGTCCCACCTGAGCCTGATGTTGTCCAGGTTGATCTTGTCCAGCGAAATCTTCATCGGCTTGGACGGCTTGTTGGGATCGGGCGGGGTTGCGAAGGCGTCGATGATATAATCGAAGTTGAACACGGAATCGCGGTTCCTCGTCACATTGGCCACGACCCCGTTGAGGTCGACCGAATTGATCTCAAGGTGATTGTCCAGTATTTTGAGAAGGCTGATATCGGCCGAAAGTTTATTGCCCGCGAGAAGGGTGTCGTTTTTCTGGTCTTGGAAGTAAAATCCCTCCAGGACGACTTTTTTGGGCAACCCGATGGTAATCCTGTCAATCCGGACTTCCGTCCCGATCTTGTTTTCAAGGTAGGCGACCGCCTTTTCCTTTGCAAAATCCTGCACGAAAGGCACTTGCAACAGCACTACGATCAAAAGGAAGAGCCCGATTATCGACCCGACGATCCACAGCAGAATGCGCAATCCCTTTTTTAAGTACCTGGTAGTTTTTTCTGACATAACTTTGGCCGCGCATCCCTTGACATCGGGGCATACGTACTCAAAGTTGCCTTTTATAAGGCGCAATCGCCTTACATAATTCTAAAATTATGTTGTAAGATTTTTGGACATGTTTAACGAAGTGGCAACGGGTTTAGCTCACCGCAAATACGAACGCGCTTCGGTCGGGCTTTCCCTGGATATCCTTCTGGTCCATGGCGAGCAATTCCCTTACGGTTTTCTTAAGCATCATGAACGATGTGGGCTTGGTGACGTACCGGTTGGCGCCGAGTTCATAGGTCTCGTCAATGTCACGTTTATTCGAGGAGGTGGAATATATCAGGACGGGAATGTTCCGGAGTTTGTCATCCCTGCGGATTTCGTGAAGGCATTCCTTACCTCCCTTTTCGGGCATGTTGAGGTCGAGGAAGATACAATCGGGCATCGATTCCAGCGCACGAAGCTTTTTCATCAGTTTCGCACCGTTGGGCACGCATTCGATTTCGGCACCGCATTCCTGGACCGCTTCGGCAAAGAGTTCTCGGTCATCGGCATCGTCATCGGCAAGGAGAATCTTGTAATTTTTTTGCACACGCGCATTTTTAGTTCCCTGTAAAGCTATTAAAAATTCCGGGTTTTTTGACATGGTCGTTATCAATCTCGTTTGCTGGGGAGGATCTTCGAAAGCGTTTCCTCAAGCTCGCGCATGCTCGAGGCCTTGACCACCAGGTCGGTAGCGCCGTTTTCACGTCCGCGCCGAACGGTTTCGGGGTCGGTGTAAGTGGAATACAAATAGACCGGCACGTTTTTGACTTTCGAAATCTTTTTGATCTCGACCAGGCACTCTATCCCGTTCATGCGCGGCATGTTGACGTCAACGAAAATAAAGTAGGGATTAAGTTGTTCGTCTCCCTTGATCTTTTCGATGGCATGGACGCCGTCATTGGCCGTCACCACATCGATGTCGAGTCCGAGGTGCTGTACCGCATGGGCAAAAATCTCCTGGTCCTCGATATCGTCGTCGATGAGCAGACACGTAATCCGGGGTTTTTCGGGCATTGTATTGTATTTTATGATTGAAGTTTTTTAATAATTAGTTCACAGCCGCGATCGATGGCCTGAAGGATGATTTCCTCCTGTTTTCCCTCAAATACTTCCCTGTGCGCCACATATCCCTGGGGCAAAATGATGTGAAGGAACATGGTGCCTACGGGCTTTTCGGGAGTTTCGCTTCCTCCGGGCGACGCAAGTCCCGTGACCGCCACGATGACGTCGGCCTTAAAATGATGCCGAAGGTTTTCCGCCAAAACCCGCGTAACTTCGGCAGATTCGGCCGTAGCCTTCTCGATCAATTTTTCTGGAACGTTCAACAATGAGGTCTTGATGCTGACGTCGTAACAGACGATCCCGCCAAGCAGGATATAGCCTGAATTCGGCACACACGCAAATTCATGGGCGAACCTTCCGGCCGTTGCGCTCTCGGCAAAAGCGATCTTGTAATTGCGCAGGACAAGTTCGTGGACACAGTCCTTTACTTTTTTGGATGGCATGGTGTAAAATTCCCCTTTTAAAGTCCGCAAGGGCTTACAGGATTGCGTGAAAACCTTACATAATTTTTTTAACCATTGTTTGAAGTTCCGATGCGTTGAAAGGGGCATGTGCCCCAATGTCGTTGTCGAAATAGACATAGACATCGGCGTGGGCAGCCCATTCCGTACACCGGCCCGCCCATTGTCGAAGTACTTCGTGGGAATAACTGCCCGCATATTTCTGGGGGCCGTGAAGGCGGACATAAACGAGATCGGAGGTGATTTCCAGCGGCGATAGATAGCCGTCGAGGTCGAAGATGCAAAAACCGCAAGCGTACTGGCGCATGACGGCATAAATTTCGGGATGGTGCCATGACGGGTTTCGGAATTCGAACACATACCTGAAATGCCCGGGCAACCGACTTGCAAATGACGCGAAACGCTCAACATTTACATTCCAGCCGGGCGGCAACTGGAACAGGATGGGGCCGCATTTTTCACCGAGGCCCGCCACATTTTCAAGGAAGCGCGCCGACGATTCGACCGGATCCGACAATTTTTTCATGTGCGAAATGAATCGGCTGGCCTTGACCGCGAAATCGAACCCTTCCGGTGATTTGTCTCTCCACGCTTGAAAAGCCCCGTGCGACGGGAGCCTGTAAAACGGACTGTTCAGTTCCACCGTGTCAAAAAGGCCGCTGTAATGCTGAAACTGGCGCGATGCCGGCAGGCCGTCCGGAAAAAAGGCGCCGCGCCAATGCCGGTAAGACCACCCCGAAGTCCCTATACGGATCTTTTTTTCTCTGCCCATGCCTAAAGTTAATGCGCTGTAAACCGGCAGGCAAGAAATTTAATAAAGGATTAATCGTGATTTTTCAAGCAATATTTTTGCCTGTTTGGGATTTCGTTGTATATTTGCACCATACCGCGGGATAGAGCAGTAGGCAGCTCGTCGGGCTCATAACCCGAAGGTCACAGGTTCGAGTCCTGTTCCCGCTACTAAGAAACCATTCAGAAATGAATGGTTTTTTTATTTATCCAAAAAAAAGCGTGAATGACTTCACGCTTTGGTTTAATATACATATTCGGATTCCCGTTTTTTCTTGCGGTCCAGGATGATTCCCGTTCCCGCTCCCGCGGCGCCACCGATGACGGCCCCGATGACAGCGCCCTTGACGCGGTCCTTCTTGTTGATTACGGCTCCTCCGATTGCCCCGACTCCGGCTCCAATTACCGCGCCTTTTGCGGTATTGCTCCATCCTTTCTTTTTTGCAGGTATGGGGGTTGCGACGGGTGAGGTTTCCCCTGCACCTTCACCGGTTGAACTGTCCGCCACGATCGGAGGGGTCGATGCCGGGGCCTGTGCCGCCGGAGTTTCGGTAACGCGGCTTTTGCGTTCGCGGACATACACTACCTTGGGTTTCGAAGGGGCAACAGGAGCGGCCTCGACGGCCATGGGCAGCCGCAGTTCGTTTATCATCTGCATCGAGTCAATGGCGGTTTGCTTGATCGCCTGCAGTTTCTGCTGTTCCAATTGTTGTTCAAGCGCGGCGATCTTCAGTGCTGATTGTTCGGATGCCTCTTTGCTTTCATTTTTGTTGCATGATACCATCATCAATGCAAGGGCCGGAATTATGATAAAACTTTTCATCTCTTCAGTATTTAGGTTGCGGACCGGCAGACAAGGTTTGTGCCAAAGTGATTTTGACCGCGATTTCCATGCGATTGAAATCTAATGACAATATTCGTATCTTGCACATTAAAAAGAAGTTATGAAAACAAAATTACTCTCGTTTTTTATTCTCGGTTTTGCACAGTACGCATCGGCACAAATTGCCATCGTGCAGGACGAAACTCCCCAGCAACTCATCATGAACACCTTTGCCGGGGAGAATGTGACCATCAGCAATGTCAAGTTTAACCTGAGCGAAATCACCGCCTCCGGGCCCAACGAACAATTCGCCCGCTTTTTTAACGGAATGGCCGGCATAGGGCTGGAAGACGGGCTGATCCTTACCACCGGCAAGGCACAGGTCGCCCTTGGCCCAAACAACAGTAGTGGAACGCAAATCCCCGCATTGCCGATGCATTTGGGCGATATCGATCTTCATCTCGCCTTGAACGGGGCATCGCAGGTCCAGTCGGTGGGTGTGGTCGAATTTGATTTTGTGCCAACGGGAAACACGGTTTACTTTGAATATGTATTCGCTTCGGAGGAATATCCCGAGTGGTCAAATTCATCCTTCAATGATGTATTCGGACTTTTCCTGAGCGGCCCATCCACCTCCGGAATTTACTCTGGTAACGGCCAAAACATCGCCGAGATCCCCAATACCGATATGGTCGTCAGCATCAACAATTTAAACAACGGAAATCAAAATCAGGGGCCGTGCGAGAATTGCCAATATTATGTCAGCAACGGTTTGGGTCAGACGCCTAATCTGAATACTGAGATTCAATATGACGGCCATACCACGGTTTTGACCGCTACCGGTCCCGTCGTGCCGGGCGCATTGCACCACATCCGGATCGCTGTTGGGAATGTCGGGGACAACGCCTTGGATTCCGCGATTTTCCTCAAATCGGGAAGTTTCCGTTCGGCTACGCTGTTGTCCACTGCCGATATTGCGCTACAAGTCGTGAAGATGTATCCTAACCCCGCCTCGCAATTCATCCGGATCAGCGCCGCCCTTAATGTCGAAAGCATCTCGATAGCCGATATGACCGGCCGCACGGTCCGCAACATTCAGGTATCTTCAAACGATGCCGAAATAGACCTCACGGGCTTTTCAAAGGGAAGTTACCTCGCAACTTTTTCACTGGCCGATGGTAGCCGGGAAACACAGAAATTGGTTGTCAGGTAGTTTACTGTGACTCGATTTGCCTTCGACCCGAAAATATTTCTTTGCCCGATCCTGATGCTGCTTTCGGCATCGTGTTGCCGCGGGCAAAACTACCGATTCGACCATGTCATCTCGTACGAATATGGCTATTGGGGTGGCAAGTTTGAGGTGGTGAATTTCATCAACTCGGCAAATTATAATTATGGCCTGCGCTTTCTGAAAGGCAGTGCGACCGATGGCAGGGTGACGGCCGCCATATCCGACCACCTGCTTCACGAGACGCATTATTTTCACGCCAGGGAAAATGGTGGAAACGATATAGTGAGCTTCAATTTTGAGTACAGGGGCACCAAAAAGTGGGAAAATGATGAATATCGCAGGCGGGTCTCCAATTACGACGCGGTTATTGTCCCATTGAACGATTCGCTTTCGGCCAAACTCACGATTTACGAAAACAAAAAAAGAAATAAGGTCCGCGCAGAGGCGTGGCTCAAAATATCCCGAAGCAAGACCGATTTCCTGCCGGCTATGGGGTTCTCAATGATGGACAACATGCTTTCGGAACAGGAGTTGTCGTATCCGTTCCCCGCGGTGGTCGAATCGGTAAGCTACTATGTAAAAGATACGAAGTTTACCGAACGAAGAAAATTGATCCAACCCGTCAAACTGGAACTATCCGTGTCGAGAAAGATATATCGGGATGGAAATCCCACCACATTCTAAGAACGCTTCTCCATCAGCATCGTCAATTGCATGCAGGAAAACAGGTGCGAATCGGATTGCGCCGATTTTTCCCAGTCCATTTTGTGCCACTTCGCTCCAATCGCTTTTTTCCTTTCCTCCGAAATGGGAAGCAGGTTAACGATGAAATACCACTTGGCCGTTCCCAGGACCCCGCGGCGTTCCCTAATGTTGAAGGCCTTGGCGAACTTGCGGTACGTGGTGCGCGAAAAGGGCCATTCCCAATCCTTGTCGCTTTGGAAAGGCCTGTACAGCATCCGAATCATTTTAATGGGCAGGCTTGTCTCCAGCGGGTCGTAAGAGATGATCACGCCGCCGGGTGCCAGTTTCTCGTTGAGTTTTGAGATCAGCAGGTCCACATTCTGGAAATGGTGCAGGACGCCATAGGCATAGATGATATCGAAATTCTTATCGGGAAAATCGGTGTCCGAAAGGAAATCGGCGGCAATTGCCTTTGCATTCGGGAATTCCGCAATGTTTTTGGCCAGCGTTGCGATGCCGATGTCGCTCAAATCAAGCCCGATGTATTCGCGGCTGTTTTGGGCCAGGTAACGGCTCCAGTAATTTCCCGCATGGCAACCCAGATCCAGGACTTTTTTGTTGGTAAGGTCGCCAAACCAAACCTTGTGGATGTCATATGACTGGTTCAGGATGCCGATGTCGCGCCTGATCTGTTTGAGGGTCTTTTCACGCACGAAACTCCAGATGCGCGTTGGAAGGTTCTTTTTCTTATGGTTGTAAAATTCCTTTTGCTTCTTGTTGATTTCCAGTATCTCTTCCTGAGTCTTCATGCTCCCGCTTGATTTTAAGGGGCTAAATATATGCAAAATAAGGCGATGACGCGAAATTTAGGACGTGCAATTCGGTTGGGTTTCAAATAGGCGTATTTTTGCACAATGGAACACAAGGCAGGATTCGTCAATATCATAGGAAACCCGAACGTCGGCAAGTCGACGCTCATGAACGCGCTGGTAGGAGAGAGGCTCTCCATCATCACCTCGAAGGCGCAGACCACGCGGCACCGCATTTTGGGCATCGTCAATGGCGATGATTTCCAGGTCATCTTTTCGGCCACGCCCGGTATCATCAAG
>JAEWCF010000018.1 GCA_023390775.1 Bacteroidota bacterium
CCCGGATCAAAATTTCATCGTACGGCTACGGCAAGGCCATCTACATCACGCACCCCAACGGATTTACCACGGTTTACGGGCATCTTCAGAGGGGTTTCGGGGCAATTGAAAAGTACATCAAGGAAGCCCAGTACAAGGCACAGTCCTATGAGATAGAAGTTTTCCCGACCCCGACAGATCTGCCCGTAAAAAAAGGCGAGGTGGTCGCAATTTCGGGCAACACCGGCGGAAGCGAAGGCCCGCACCTGCATTTCGAGATCCGGGACACGCAGACCGAAAAAATAATCAACCCGATGTTCTTCGGGTTCGACATCGCGCTTCCCGATACCCGCCGCCCGGCCATCACCTCGGTAGTGGCCTATCCGCTCGATTCAAAATCGTCGGTAAACAAATCGTCGGTACCCATTGCACTGAGCCTTTCGCAGCAGGGCGATGGAAATTACCTCGCCGAAAAGGTCTCGGCGACCGGACGCATCGGTTTTGGCTTCAGCGGTTATGACATGGACAGCAATTCGGCCAACCGGAACGGCGTTTATGAAGCCGACGGTTACCTGAACGGCACGCACTCTTTCGGGTGCAGGTTCGATACCTATCATTTTGACGAAACGCGCTACATAAACGCGCTCATCGATTATCCGCGTTTCAAATCCACCGGGCAGCGCGTGCAAAAGATGTTCATGCTCAACAAATATCCGCTCGGCTTGCTTCATCCGGACGAAAACAACGGCATCATCACCATGGTGCCCAATTTTGCCGGGAATTATCGCCTTGAACTCGCCGATTACAAGGGCAACAAGAGTTCGGTGAACATTCCGCTGGCCTGGTCACCCGAGCCTGTCGCCGAGGCCCCGGTCGCATCAACTCCCTATTACATCGACCACACCAAGGACTACAATTTCGAGAAGGACAACGTGTCGGTTTTCTTTCCCGCCAATACTTTTTACGATCCTTTCTATCTCGATTTCGATTACAGCGGCGGCGTTCTGTCGCTCAAAAACAAGCACGTGCCCGTCCACCTTAATTATACGATTACCTTTTCGGGTGTCGATGAAAAGGACATCGACAAGACGTTCATCGCTACCATGAACGGCAAGAAGCCCTCGTTCAATTTCACCACGAGAAAGGGTAACCAGTTGCAAACCAAGGTCAAGGTCATGGGTCAGTTTGCACTGGCAAAGGATACCGTCGCGCCTGTGATCACCATGCCAAAGCCGGTTACCGGGAAATGGATTTCGGGGCAAAAGACCCTTTCGCTGCAGATCAGGGACAATATGTCCGGGATCAAGGAATACAAGGGCTATCTCAACGGCAAGTTCATCCTGTTCGAATTTGAGTACAAAAATGCCCGCATCACCCATAATTTTGACGATGGGATCTATGAGGACGGCCGAAACGATTTAAAAGTCATCGTCACCGACAATGTAGGAAATTCTGCTATCTTTGAAACGCACTTTTTCAAAAGCAAATCCAAATAGCCTTCATTTGAAATTCCTTACAGCATTATTTTCGGGACTGTTTTTCCTGGTCGGATGTTCCCTTTTTGCACAGACGGCACGACTAAAAGGGATCATCCTTGACGAAAATGGCATCCCGGTGCCCGGTGTCGAGATCAGTGCCGAAGAGCGCCGGGCGACCACGAACGAAAATGGGTTTTACCTGCTGACGGTTCCCGCATCGCGCGAGATCACGGTTGAATTCACGCACTCCACACTCAAGAAATCCTCCGCCCGGATCGAACTCAAACCCAACGAGGATTTTGAATTCAACGTGGTCATGACCGACAAGGCCGAACAGCTCGGCATGGTGACGGTAACGGCCGGAAACCGCAGGCGCGCGCAGGGGATCACGATCATCGAACCCGACGTCATCCGCAAGATTCCGGGAGCCAATGCGGGCGTCGAAAATATTTTGAAAACCCTGCCCGGCGTCACCTCCAACAACGAACTTTCCACGCAATACGCGGTTCGCGGGGGAAATTATGACGAAAACCTGGTTTATGTGAACGAGGTCGAGATCTACCGCCCGTTTTTGATCCGCAGCGGCCAACAGGAAGGACTGAGTTTTACCAATACCGATATGGTGCAGAACGTCGATTTTTCGGCCGGGGGATTCCAGGCCAAATACGGCGACAAGCTCTCCTCGGTGCTGGACATTACTTATCGGAGACCGACAAAATTCGGGATGGCGGCCGAAGCCAGTTTTCTCGGCGGGAGCGTCATGGCCGAGACCGCGTCGAAAAACCAGAAATGGTCCGGTATCGTGGGCATCCGGTATCGGGACAACAGCCTTTTGGTCAACAGCCAGGAGACCGAGAGCAATTTCCGCCCGACGTTTGCCGACGTGCAGGGCCTTATCACCTTTGATGCCTCGACCCGCTGGCAGTGGAGTTTTATCGGGAACATTTCCCAAAACAAGTACAATTACCGGCCGCTCACACGGCAGACCAATTTCGGCACCATCGACGAGCCCATCGCGCTCCAGATTTTTTATGAAGGGCAGGAGAAGGACAGGTACGATACCTATTTTGGGGCGCTCAAGTCGGTTTTTAACGTCAACGAAAATTTTACGCTCAAGTTCATCGCGTCGGGTTACCATACTCTTGAGCAGGAGTACTTCGATATCCTGGCCGCCTATTTCCTGGGCGAGGTCGATGCCAACATCGGATCGGAGACTTTTGGCGATGTGACCTTCAGCCGTGCCATAGGGTCGCAGCTCAACCATGCGCGAAACGATCTCGATGCCATGATTTTCAACGGCGAGGTCAAGGGGTCGCACACGGTGAAAAGCAGCCAGGTGGAATGGGGTTTCAAGTACACGCGCGAGGATATCCGCGACCGGGTGGTGGAGTGGGAGGTGATCGATTCGGCGGGATTTTCGCTCAATCCTCCCGTGCTCGACCTTCCGGTGAACGACCAGCCGTACAATCCCTATATCGGGCCGCTGGTCCCGTACCAGAATGTCCGCGCGAAAAACATGGTCAACATCGACAGGTATTCGGGGTATGTTCAATGGAGCCGGAAATCGTCCATCGGGAACCACGAAGCCTGGTACAATGCGGGGATCAGGGCGCACAACTGGCAGGTCAAAACCGAGGATGTTACCGGCAAATCGCAGATAACGTTCAGCCCGCGGGCGCAGTTCGCCATCAAGCCGGACTGGAAGCGCGACATGGTCTTCCGGATTTCGGGAGGACTTTATCACCAGCCACCGTCGTACAGGGAACTTCGGGATTCGCTTGGAAGCGTCCGCCCGGATGTCAAGGCGCAGCAATCGGCACATATCGTGTTGAGCAACGACTACAGTTTCAGGATGTGGCAGCGGCCGTTCAAATTCGTTTCCGAAGCCTATTACAAATTCATCAGCGACGTCAATTCGTATACGCTGGAAAACGTCAGGATACGATACCGCGCCAACAACGACGCCGAGGCTTTTGCCTATGGACTGGACTTCAGGCTCAATGGGGAATTCGTTCCAGGAACCGAGTCCTGGCTAAGTTTCGGGTACATGAAGACCGAGGAAAACATCTCCAACCGTGGCTTTATCGCGCGGCCAACCGATCAGCGGCTTAAATTCGGGATACTCTTCCAGGACTACATGCCCAACATTCCCAATGTCAAGGCCTACCTGAATTTGGTCTACAATACGGGGCTTCCCGGAGGCTCGCCTTCCTACGCCGATTCGTACCAATACCAGACCCGCCTTAGGGATTACCGCCGCGCCGACGCCGGATTTTCCTATATTTTGGCCGATGCCAAATCAAACCGGCCCGAGGGGCATTGGCTCAAAAGTTTCAAGGATCTCTCGGTCGGGCTGGAAATCTTCAACCTTTTCAACAATCAAAACGCCATCACCAATACATGGGTGCGCGATGTGTACACCAAGAACCAATATGGAATCCCGAATTACATGACCACGAGGGTCTTTAATTTGAAGTTGAGTGCGAGGCTTTAAATCTCCGTCTAATGTCGCAGGTCGAACGTCGAACGGGCCAAAAATTTGACTATTGAATATCAGTCGTCAATATCGGTCTCAGAGAGTCGCTTAAGTTGCGTTCGTCCCGGGTGACTCGTACGCCTTCTCCAAGCCATTCGCAACCTCGACATTGGTCATTCGACATTTACTCCGCTGCGCTACGTACAATTCGCA
>JAEWCF010000064.1 GCA_023390775.1 Bacteroidota bacterium
CCACTAACCACTAACCACTAAAGACCAGCCACCGGCCAATCAATGCCTCACGATTATTTTTTTGGTCTCCTTCTGGTTTCCGCGTTCGATCGATACGAAATAAATACCGTTGCTCAGGCTTTGCGTGTTGAGAATTGACTTGTTTGCTCCCTCATTTCGGACCGGCAACTTGATGAGTTGGCCAAGCGTATTGTGGACCGTGACATTGAACTCGTCGATGCCGTCGAATTGCATGGTCAGCTCATTGTTGGTGGGAACGGGATAGACCACAAAGTCGTTTGAAGAGGTCTCGTAGTCGCCCACGGCCAGCGAAGTCCCGATATTGATCGTATGCTGAAGGTCATTGTAGCCTTTGGATGCAAGCCAGGAATTGTTGTTGGCGAACCGGATGGAATATTCGGGCCTGGTCGCAAGGTCCGTATTGGAGTCGGGCATGTGGATAAACATTTTATAGCTTCCCGCCACGACGTTCGCAGGAACCGTCAGTGTCTCATTGATCGCCTGCTGGGTACCGCCCAGCCAAAGGCGCGGATCGCTGGCCATGGGAATGGAATATTCCTGGTCGGTCACCGTATTTTTAAGGACGATGTAGGCGGTGCGCTGATTGTAGGGCGCCGCGAACCCGTTGTTCTTGACCTGCAGAACGATGGGCAGAACACCGCCGGCGGTAGCGTTTGTCGGGAAAATTCCGCTCTTGAGTTCAAAACGGTAGCCGAGGCGGTTTTCGATCTCGTCAAAACAGTCAAGGCTTTCGAACCCGTCGATCACCCCCGGATGATAATCCAGGTTAAGGTAAGACCAGTGGAACTTGGACATTTCGGCAAGGGCGGTCTGGCACTGCGAACGAGGCGCATTGACGGCGCAGGTCTCGCCTCCCATGGGAAGGTATTTGGTCTCCTGCTCCAGGTATGGATATTCCACCGAAGTGTTGGAATACGTACCGTAGTCGGAAGAACTCGCGAGGAAACAGTCGTTGTGGTGGCCAACGCGCGCCAGCGCAGAATTGGTAAAGGCCTGCGACGATGCGATCGCGGCAGTACTGTTCATCGTGTTCATCTTCAGTTTGGGCGTGCGGATCTGGACCATCCTGTTGGGAAGCGCGGCCAAAAGTGCGTTGACCACATCTTTGCGGTTTTGGTAATCAGTGGGCGTGGGGTTCATCCCGAAATTGGTCGTATAGTACCACTCGCCCCAGGCGCCAACAAATCCGGCCTGCGCCACGGGAATGACATCGATATTGGATTGAAGGATCGGCGTAAGTTGGCTGATGTGCGCCAGGACCTGTGACTTTGTCGCGTCCTGGGGAAGTCCGTTGTCGTTGTCGTCCGAATAGGCGAACCTCACGATGCATTTGAGCCCCGCATTGCGTACTTTCGCAAAATCCTGCTGCATATTGCTCAGGTAAGTGCTTGAAATCGGCGAGGCGATGAAATCCTCCAGATAGAATACACGAAGGATCAAAGTGATGTTTTCATTCTGGCGGTAACCGTTGAGGACCGATTGGCTTAGCGGCGCGTACGAGGCTGAATGCGTTTCGGTGTGTTTGTAAAATCCGCGCTCGGGGTTCGCGAAAGCCGTCGAGGTACCGGTGTAGGAAATCGTAGTTGTTTGGGCATGCAGTGACAACACTCCGGCCAGGATCAGAAAGGCAGATAATTTTCTCATGTAGGTTTAGAATTGCAAGTGTGTTATACAAATACCGTTTATCGACTTATTAGGGGTTTTCATCGATTATCGGACTTTGCAAATCTACCGGTTGATTTTAAAAAGTGGGAATTATGTAATGTTAAAAATTGCGATTTTATCGACGAAATGCACATCAGCAGTAATTTCGTAAGTATTGTCTTTCACATTAGATGTTTTTTGTAAGGTTTTACGCTGATTTTGAGTAAATTAGTTATTAACTATTTGCGTTTTTTATGTTGATAAACTCCAAATTTTACTCTTTGAATGTCTTAAAGTGGAAATTCTGTAAATTCTGGACGGTATAAAATTACGTTTTTCATCGACGAACTGCACATTCGATCCACTCCTGCAAATATTCCCATGCAAACTATAATTTATATTATGTAAAATAGGAAAATTGCCTGATTTGCATCTGTCAAAATTTTTCAACATGTTATCAGCCCCCGTTGGACAGCCTGATAATTAGAATTAATTTTACCGGGTATCCCCAAGACTATGAATGCCATCGCCACGCGCATTGCGGAATTCCTGAAACAATATCCGCCGTTCCACCATCTCAGCCTCGAGGACCTTTCGGAAATCGCCGTCGGGGTTCGCGTGGTCGCCCTCGAAAAGCACGAAACGCTCTTTCAGGTAAACGATGCGCTGCATGACAGTTTCTATATAGTGGCCTCGGGAGGTGTCAACCTCCTGGTGATATCCGATTCGGAGGAAACCCTTCTCAACAAATGTGGCCCCGGCGACCTCTTCGGATTGCGGCCGTTTTTCGCCAAGAACAATTACATGATGACGGCCAAGGCTCGTGAGGAAAGCATCGTGTATGCGATCCCCATTGCGGTATTCCGGCCATTCGTGGCCCGCAGCGGCGAGATATTGGAATTCCTTTTGGAAAGTTTTGCCACCAATACGCGAAACCCCGACGATCACAACCGCGGAAAATTGCTATCGGAAAACTTTATTTTTAACGATCCGCAGCCCGAACTCCAGTTTTTCCAGACCCTCGACTACAACAAACAGCCGGTACGGGCGCTTCCCGTCGACAATATCCGCACGGTTGCCCAGAAAATGACCGACAATCTTTCGGATTGCGCCATCATCACCAACGGGGAATTTCCGGCTGGCATCGTTACCGACACCGACCTTCGGACCAAGATTGCGACCGGGCGCTTCCCGCTTGAGTCGGAGGCGCGCAAGATCATGAGTTCCCCCGTGGTCACCGTGCCCGAGAACGTCTCGCTAGCCGAGGCCCAGCTGCTCATGCTCAAGTACGGCATCACCCATTTGTGCGTGACCCAGGACGGTTCAGAAAAAACGCCTATCAAGGGAATCGTGTCACAGCGCGATATCATTGCGGCACAGGCCAGTAACCCCGGCGTGCTGATCAAGGAGATCAAGAAGGCAAAATCGGCTGCCGAGCTTCGTTCGGTGCGTTCCAAATTGCAGTCGATCATCCAAACCTCGGTATCCAAGGACATCCCGCTCACGCATGTTTTCAGCATTGCCGGCGAGATCAATTTTGCGATCCTGCGGCGCGCCGTGGAACTTGCCATCCTCGACCTTGGCTCACCCCCTTCCCGCTTTGCGTGGCTCAGCATCGGAAGCCAGGGAAGGAAAGAACAATTGCTGCTCACCGACCAGGACAGCATCCTGGTTTTTGAGGACGTCGCCCCGGAAAAGTACCGCGATGTCAAGAATTATTTCCTCCGGCTCGCGAAGAAGGCCGTGGCAACCCTCGAAGCGGTCGGTTATCCTGCCTGTCCAAACGGCCATACCGCCAGCAACATGCTGTGGTGCAAATCGCTCTCCGATTGGTCAAAGCAATATGCCAGTTGGATGACGGCCCCGCGCGAGAGCAACGAGATCGCCAGTATTTTCTTTGATTATGAGATCGTTTTTGGCGATGCCGCGCTCGAGGAAGCGATCACCGAGGCCATTTTCGGCAATGTGCCCAAGCGCGATTCGCTTTTCTTTGATTATTTGGGGAACGATGCGCTGCGCAAGCCACCCGCCCTCAGCTTTTTCAAGAAATTCAATCTGGAGGAGGAAGGCGAATTCCGCGATCGGTTCAACATCAAGACCCGCGCGATACTACCATTGGTTGACGGCGCCAGGCTCCTGACGCTCAGCCAGGGCATCCGCGGCATCAACAACACCTACCAGCGGTTCAAGCAGCTTTCCATCGCAGATCCGCGCAATGCCGAGGTTTACCTCAATTGCGGCGAAGCTTTCCTGACCCTGACGCACATCAGGACCGAGGACGGCCTTCGCAACGACGGCAGCGGGCAGTATATCAACATCCAGGAACTGCCCAAACCCGATCGGGAAAAATTGAAAAACGCCCTCTACCCGATGCGCGACCTGGAGGAACTCATAAAGGATAAATTCAGGTTAACCCAATTTTCGTGATGCTGGACTGGTTAAAGAACATCAATCGGGAATACCCTCATTTCTGGAAGGCGTACCTGGGGAAATTCGAGAAGAAACCCACGCGTTTTGTCGCACTACACGGTGAAAAGTCGGGAACCGATCCGCATAAGGACGTCATCTATTCGTTTTCGGCGTTTTCGATCGTCAACTCCCAATTGCTCGTCGGCGACAATTTCGAATGTGTCCTGCTGCAGTACAAATTCCTTCACGACAACGGTTTTTCAAATGAATTCCTGGTCAAGAGCCCGATGCCCAAAATGACCGAGCAACAGGCCGTCGAGGCGTTGATCGACTTCATCGGGAATTCCACGCTGATCGGCTACCGGATCCACTACCTGGTCGAACTCATCAATCAATCGCTTGAAAAGATGGCCTGCGGCAGGCTCAAAAACGAAGCGCTTGACATTGAGATCATGTACCGTAAATGGAAAGATGCCGACGGTTCCTTCAGCCTTCCGGAAATCGCATCGGGACTAAAGATCGCACTTCCGGAGGCGTCCGCGGCTTCAGATGAATCCTACGCGATCGGGCTCGCCTTCCTGAAACTGAAATCGAGGCTCAACCTGCAATAGTCACGGCCTCGGTAAAGCGGCCATGGTGTGACATCGACGCAGGCTTCCACGTCCCTGCTTCGCGCACGAAGGGCAATCCGTCCCTTTTGCACAAGAATTCCGGATCGATCATAACCAGTTCCGATAACAAATGTTTATCAGATGCGGCACAGGCCGACAATTTCCCGGGAACGTGTTCGAACTTAAAAAAATAGGTTTTACTTCGGATGGATACCGTGCCGGTTTCGGGATCGCAGATGATCCTGCCTGGGTAGAACCCCTTCTCCCCTCCCATCCTCACATGTGCCTTATAGGCCGATTCCTTCACGGCCCAGAGCGTCCAGACGGCCAGATCCGGATCGGGTGAATCGAATATCCAACGGCGCTCGCCGGCCGTAAAAATCTTTTCCAACCAACCTTTGCGCAAGGGGTCGGATTCGGTTTTAACCAGGTCGAGGTCTATGACATCATTGCCCAGCATGGCGCTTTTGTTCGATGATGGACAGCGCCGATTGCACGTCCAACATCTTTTCCATCGATTCATTGTCGATCGTGATGTCGAACGCCTCCTCGATGTCCAGGACCACGTCCACCAAATTGGCCGAGTTGATCTTCAGGTCGGTAATGAACCCCGTCTGCGGAGAAAGGGACTCGAGCGCCTCCGGATTTTTGGTGTACGGCCGCACAATTTCCTTCAGTTTTTCAATCGTTTCGTTCATATGTATTTTTTTAGGATGACACAGGCATTGACATCACCAAATCCAAAACTGGCCTTTGCCAGGTAATGAACCGGCATTGCAATGGTTTTCAAAGGGACTGCCGAAGGATCGGCAATGGCGGCAATTTCCGGATTGAGGTCCTCGCAATTGCTATTCCCGAACACAAAGCTGCGTGCAATCTGCAGTACCGATGCCACGCACTCGATGCTTCCCGCACCGGCGAGGCAGTGCCCCGTCAATCCCTTGAGGGAGTTGATGAGCGGGAAATCCGTTCCCGAACGACCCAGTGCCTTCGACCAATTGGCTATTTCCAAAGCATCCTTCGCCGTCGCCGTGAGGTGGCCGTTGATGGCATCGACCTGCCCTGGCTTCACGCCGCTGCGCTCGAGCGACTGGCGGATGCACCGGACGACGGCCTCCGGGTTGGGGGCGACCATGCTGCCGGGATCTTTCTGCCCACCCGAATTGACGCTTCCCCCCAAAATTTCACAATAAATCTGCGCACCCCTCTTCACGGCGCTTTCAAGGCTTTCAACCACCAGGGCTCCCGCACCAGAGGCCGGAACGAACCCGGAGGCCGTGGCGCTCATGGGTCGTGAACCACTTTGCGGATCGTCGTTGTGACGGGTCGTGAGCACGCGCATCGCATCGAATCCGCCCCAAATGTAAGGGCCCGAATCGCCTGTCGAACCCGCAAGCATCCTGTCAGCCAGCCCCGACCGCACGCGCTCAAAAGCCATGATCAGGCTTTCGGTACCGGTACAACACGCCGAAGAATTGCTGGTGACCTGATTCCCCAAGCCCAATTTTCCCGCAAGATAGGCGGAAACCCCGCTGGACATCGTCTGCTGTACCGCGGTCGAGCCCAACCTGCGCGCCTCTCCCGCATCGATTTTGTAAATGCTCTCCCTGAATTTTTCGGTGCCGAGACTTCCGGTTCCGAAGATCGTCCCGCTATCGTAATCGGGTTTGCCCGATTCCAGTCCCGCATCTTTCCAGGCATCCATTCCGGCGATAAAGCCATATAAAATTCCGGATGAATTGAAGTTCCGCAACTCCAATTCCGTCAGGTAATTACCTATAATTGATTCATCTATTTGAGGGCGTCCCGAAATCCGGCACGAAAAATTGAGCCGCTCGAGTTCCGGATCGTACCGGATCCCCGAAACGCCGTTGCGCACCGCCCTTTCAAATTCGGCCAGGCCGACACCGTTTGGCGCCGCTATCCCAAGTCCCGTGATGACAACCCTCCTATCCATGCGCAAATCCTTCAATGGTTCCTTCGGCGGCCTTTTCGCCTTCGCAGAATACGGTAACGGCACATTTGAGCTTCCCGAAACGGTTGTAGATTTTTTCAGATTGGACCGTTATCCTCGAACCCGGCGCCACGGGGCGCAAAAATTCCATTGAAGCCGCCGACATCGAAATCGATTCCGGCCTCTTCCCGCTAAGGAAAATGGCAAAGGCGACAAGGCCGATCTGGGCGGCCGCCTCGGTAATCAATACGCCGGGAGTCACCGGTTTGTCGGGGAAATGGGCGGCAAAATAAGGCGCATCCGCAGGAAAAACGTAGGTGCCCGTAATGCCATTTTCGGAGGCCTCAACGATTTCATCGGCAAACAAAAATCCCTTTCCGTAGGGCATCAGGCCCAGAATCTTATCGAGTTCCATCATTGCAACGATTCGCCGCCGTCGGCACAGATTACGGTTCCATTGATCCACGCCGACTCGTCTCGACATAACAGATATACGACATTGGCGATGTCTTCCGGCCTCGTGTTGCGCCCCGAGGGATTTCTGGAGGCGGAATGTTCGAGGATCGCCTGGGCGCCCGGGATTGCGCGAAGTGAATGTGTATCGGTAACGCCGGCCTGGATGCAATTGGCCCTGATCCCAAACGGCCTGAATTCCAATGCGATGCTTCGGATGAGCGCCTCGAGCGCGGCCTTGGCCATCGACACGGCGGCATAGTGTTGCATCGGGCGTCGCGAACCCTCACTGCTAAAGGCCAGGACACGGGCATCGTCAGCGAAAATTTTATTCTTGTGCAGTGCCTGCGTCCAGCTCAACAACGAGGTCGCCATCGATTCCATCGTGATGGAAAGATCGTCGGGGCAAAGCGCTTCGGAACCGGTGAGCCCCTTCAACGATCCACGGGCAATGCTGTGTAATAGGACGCGCACCTTAGCATTCGCGGAAGCCAGGGCCGCTGCGATCCTCTCAATATTTTCGGGGCGGGAGGCGTCGAGGTTGAAGGTCATCAGCGCAGTGATTTTTGATATATTTTCGAACTCTTCCGAAATTTTTTCCATGGCCGCACGCGAATCGCGGTGCACGATGCAGATGTTCATGCCTTCACTCGCAAGTTTGAGTGCCGATGCAAGTCCCAAACCGCTGCTGCCGCCGAGGATCACGGCCCAATATCCGGTATTCTGGAATGTTTTTACCATTTCAATAGGACTGTTTGCGCCGAAAAGCCTGGGCCGAAACTCAGCATCAGGCCATGCTCTTTGTTATTGTTTTCCATCATCCGCGCCAGAACAAACAAAACCGTTGCGCTGGACATATTCCCAAATTCCCGCAGGACCGACTTGGTGTCTTCCAGGGCGCCGGGTCCATCGAAGTACTCCTGCGCTGCGGTGATGATCTTGCGTCCACCAGGATGGAAAACAAGTGAAATATCGTGCTTCGACACGGAATTTCTAGTAAGGAATGGTTCGATAATCTTATCCAGATGGGCTTCTATTTTCTCCGGAACCTCGACGTCTAGCACCATCTTCAAACCGCCATCGGTGAGGTGGAAACCCATCATGTGCTCGCTGTCAAAAAAATGGTACATGTTCCGGTCGATGATTTCCGGTCCTGTCCCTTTGTCGTCGGACGAGAGCAGTACGCAGGCCGCGCCATCGCCAAAGAGTGCCGCACTGACGATGTTGGCCATCGAGAAATCATCCAATTGAAAGGTTGCCGTCGGTGCTTCGGCAGCAATCACGGCCGCCTTTTTCCCGGGACTGCTGCGCAGGAAATCCGTCGCATAGATCAGTCCCGACACGCCGCCCGCACAACCCATCTCGGTTACGGGCAGGCGAACGATGTCCTGTCGCATCCCTAATCTGTTGATCAGGGTCGCATCGACCGACGGAATCATGAACCCCGTACAGCTCACGGTGATGATGTAATCCAGATCCGAGGGTTTCCAGCCGGCCCTTGCCAATGCCTCGACCAATACCTGCTCCGACAGATCGGTAACGGCACTGATGTAGAGATCGTTCTTTTCGCCGAATGTGCCCGCCGTAAAGACCTGCTCGGGATCCATGATCGAGTACCGCCGGTCCACGCCCGCACCTTCGAATATTTTCTTTGCCTTTGCAATTTCCCGCTCCTCGCGACCCTGCATCCAGAGATCCACAAGTGGCAATATTTCGGGCGTTGTGCGGCTATATGGCGGGTTGGCGGTGGCCACGGTCTTGATTCGGATGCTCATGTCTTGGAAATGATCCAGCGAAAACGGAAGGCCCATTTCCACGCTATTTGGGGTTTTACATTCAATTTTTTGGCATATCCTTCCAGTTCTTTTCGCGAAAACCCGCGCAGGATGGAAACCAGGCCGTCTTCACGTGACATTTTGTTCAGGCGGAAAATCGCACACACAACTTTGAAGAGCCGGTATGCAACCGGGCTGCGATGGAGATCGTTTACCACGATTCCCAAACGGGCTCCCCGGATTGATTTTTCCAAAATCGGCACCAGGTCGTCGTCCTTGAAATGATGCAGCGTCAGGGTAAATAGTGCGATGTCGCAATCAAACCGGTTACCTTCCTGCAAGAAATCGCGGCATTCGTATGTGATTTCCGGGAACAGCGCGGATTTTTCGCGTGCAACTGATATTGTAAACGCATTTGCGTCGACACCCACCAATTCGAGGGTTACGTTTTTCTTTCGGCCCCATTTGGCCACCTGCCGAAGCATGTCGCCGTCGCCGCATCCGAAATCCACAATCTTCAGCGGGCGATCATTTTGCCGCGCCAGGATGCCGATTCCCTGTAAAGTTAAGCGGTTTCCGCCTAAGAACCGGTTGATTCCCGCCAATTTATCCAGTGCATCGCGAAGTTCGGCGCCCTTGAGGTCAAAATCGTCCATGATTTCCGGCGCTTGGCTTCGACGGGAAAAATCGGGACTGACCTTTGCGTGCGTAGTGGCGACAATGCGGGGTAACAGGCCGGGAAACATGCGAAGCATTCTCCATCCTGCTTTCGACCATCGGCGGTCCATCATTAGCCCTGCTATTCGGCGGCCTGCCCTGACACGGTATGAAAATCTTGAATTCCATGCCCGTGCGTACCCGATTTCCAGAAGATGCCGGTTTATTTTTCCCAGTAGAAATTCACTTGCGAGCGGTATCGCGAGTCCGGCCGAGCCTATGGCCATTGCCATCCCGTTTCCGCTCAGGGGATGGATCATCTGCGCCGCATCGCCCAGCAGTAGCATGTGGTTGTCCACGCGCGGTTTTGCCTCAAAGGTAATATTGGAGACCACAAGTGGCTGGCCAAAAAGAGGTTCGGCGCGATTTAGCAATTGGGCCAGCGCGGTGTTTTTGGCCACAACTTCCCGGGTAAAGGCCTCGGGAGACTTGCAATGGGCAAAGGCATCGTACGAGGCCAGGTAACAGATGTTGGTTACGCCATCCTCTACCCTTGACACCCCGCAATAGCCACCGTCAAAGAGGTAAAGCCCTACCGATTTTGGGTCGATGCCAACCCGGTAATGCGCCTTTATCCCGATCCAGCGCGATGCTTTTTTTACGGGACGAACCTCCTTTTTCAGGGCATGCCGGCCGTAAGACCCCAACACAAGCCGCGAATGATACTCTTTGCCGGATTTTGTCCGTACCGTCGCCACATCGTCGGTATGGCGGAATTGCAGGACTTCGTCAAAGATGAACTCACAGCCTGCATCAATGGCCCTTTTATACAGTAAATGATCGAGCGTAAACCGGCTGATTCCGATCCCGCCAAGGGGAAGCTTCGCCCCTATCGCGTTTCCGTCGTGCATATACAGGTTTAATTTGGAGATCTCGGGCAGTCCCGATGGCAGCCGCACGCCCAAACTGTCCAAAAACGGAAGCGCTTCGCGCGAAAGGTATTCGCCGCACACCTTGTGCCTGGGGTAGCCGTGTTTTTCGATGATCAGCACGTGATGGCCTTTATTGGCCAGGCCGATTCCCGCCGAAAGCCCGGCCAGCCCACCGCCGGCAATGATAACATCGGCAGTCGCCATCACACGCGGTTGCGCAGGATATCGTTGACGACTTCGGGGTCGAGCAGCGTGGTGGTATCGCCGAAGCCTTGGGTTTCGCCCTCGGCAATCTTGCGAAGGATCCGCCGCATGATCTTGCCCGAGCGCGTCTTGGGAAGCCCCGCAACGAACTGCATCTTGTCCAGTTTGGCGATGGGCCCGATGTGTTCCGAAATGTGTTGATTGATCTCCCTTTGCAAATTGTTCCGGTCCCTGCCCTCGCCCGTTTCCTTGAGGATGATGAATCCGTAGAGCGCGTTGCCCTTGACCTCATGCGGATAACCCACGATGGCCGATTCGGCGACGGCGGGATGCTCGTTGATGGCATCCTCTATGGGCGCCGTCCCCAGGTTGTGCCCGGAAACGATGATCACGTCGTCCACGCGTCCGGTAATGCGGTAATAGCCCGTCTCGTCCCGAAGCGCTCCATCGCCCGTAAAATACAGTCCGGGAAACGCGGTGAAATAGGTTTCGCGATACCGGTTGTGATCGCCCCAGATGGTGCGCGCGATGCCCGGCCACGGAAATTTGATGCAAAGCTTGCCCGCAACGGCATTCCCGGTGATTTCGCGGCCCTCATCGTCCAACAAAACCGGTTGCACGCCCGGTAAAGGAAGCGTCGCAAAGGTGGGTTTTGTGGGCGTTACGAACGGGATGGGTGAGATCATCACCCCGCCTGTCTCGGTTTGCCACCAGGTATCGACGATCGGGCAACGGCGCCTCCCCACATGGTCGTTGTACCAGTGCCAAGCCTCCTCGTTAATGGGCTCACCTACCGAGCCGATGATCCTCAGCGACGAGAGATCGGCCTTGGTAACCCAATCGGTGGATTCGCGTGCCAGAGAACGGATGGCCGTGGGCGCGGTGTAGAATTGCGTCACGCGGTGCCTGTCGATCGTTTCCCAGAACCTTCCGTGGTCCGGATAGGTCGGGATGCCCTCGAAAATCACGGTTGTCGCGCCGTTTAGCAATGGTCCGTACAGAATATAGGAATGCCCGGTGATCCAACCGATGTCGGCCGTGCACCAGAAAACATCGTTTTCGCGATGGTCGAAAATATTGGCAAAAGTATAACCCGTGTAGACCATATAACCCCCGCAGGTGTGCAGCATGCCTTTTGGTTTACCGGTCGAACCGGAGGTGTAAAGTATGAACAGCGGGTCTTCGGCGTCCATGGTTTCGGGCTGGTTTTGTTCCGACGCGCTTTCCAGAAGCGGTGTCACCCACTCGTCCCGGCCTTTTTCCATGTTGACGGTTTCGCCCGTTCGCCTGACGACCAGGACCGATTCAACATCCGGACAATTTTGCAGCGCCTGGTCCACGATCTCCTTGAGAGGCACGGTCTTGTTGCCGCGGAAACCGCCATCGGCCGTGATCACCAGTTTGCAACCGGCATCGTTGATCCTGGTCGCTACAGCGCTTGAAGAAAATCCCGCAAAAACCACCGAATGCACCGCCCCGATACGCGCGCAGGCCAGCACGGCTACGGCGAGTTCGGGGACCATCGGCAAATACAGGCATACGCGGTCGCCCTTGCGGATGCCCTTATCCAAAAGGACATTGGCCATTTTGCATACGCGGCGGTGAAGTTCGGCGTACGTAATCGATTCGGCGGGTTGGGAAGTATCGTTCGGCTCGAAGATGATGGCGGTTTTGCCGGCTCTGTCGGCCAGATGGCGGTCCAGGCAGTTTTCGGTGATGTTGAGTTTGGCGCCTTCGAACCATCGGAACTCTGCCTTTTGCCAATCGGCGCTATAGACCTTATCCCACTTTTGCCGCCAAGTAAAATGCGACGCGATGTTCTCCCAAAATTGGTCCGGCTTCTTAACCGATTTGCGAAAATGCTTAAAGTATTGTTCGAGGCTGCGGATTCTATAGTATTCCATTTCAGCGTTTTTTATGTCCGTATTCGCCCTGCCATGCGTACCATCCGAAAACGGCCAATCCAAACGAGATCAGCGGCGTCAGGATAAAAAGGATGATGATTCCAAAGACGAGGTCCTCCTGTTTTCCGGTGGAAAGTTTCGGCAGCCCGAAGTCGACAATGCAGAACCACGCAGCCAAGACCGCAAGCGCCATCCACAAGATCCCGAGCAATTTTTTGAGTCTGTCCATCAGTCGTGCATTTTATTGTTGGCTCGGTCCAGGTAAATCATCCCCACCACGAAGCAGATCCCGGCGATGATGATCGGGTACCAAAGCCCGTCAAGATAATACAGGGTCTTGCCCGAATTTTTCGAATTCGACACAAGATACGTCGAAATCGCGGGCAAAAGGCCCCCAAAAATTCCGTTGCCCACGTGGTACGGCAGCGACATCGAGGTATAGCGGATGCGCACCGGAAACATCTCCACAAGGAAAGCCGCGATCGGCCCGTAGACCATCGTCACGAAAATCACCTGGATGAAGACCAGGAAAATCAAATTCCATTTGTCGGAGTTGTTGAGGATGACGACTTTCTGGATTCCGGCCGAGTCCCGGACCTCGTGCACGATCGTGCCATCCGAATAGGTTTTCATGACCAGGGCCGAAATGCCTTTTGTTGTATTGGCGCGGGTGGTGGTCTCGGCGATTTCCGCTTTTCCCGAAACATCGGCCGTTTCGTACATCTTTTGGTAAATGGGGCGATAGAGCAAAACCGCAAGCAGCATTCCGCCCATCATGACGGTCTTGCGGCCCCAGAGATCGCTCAGCCATCCGAAGAAAACAAAAAACGGCGTCGCCATCAACAGCGCAATCGCGAGCAGCCCGTCCACCTGCGCCGAATCGATGTTCATCACCGTCTTCATGAAACTCATCGCGTAGAACTGCCCGGTATACCAAACCACGCCCTGGCCCATCGTCGCGCCAAAAAGCGCCAGCAGGACATACTTCAGGTTGTAGCGGTTCCCGAAACTTTCTTTAAGCGGATTTGCACTCGTCTTGCCCGCAGCCTTGGCCTTGGCGAATTCGGGCGATTCGTCCATCTTCTTGCGGATCATGTAGGACACAAAGACCATCGCGATGGACACCCAGAACGGAACGCGCCAGCCCCATGCGTCAAACTGTTCCGGAGTCAGCGCATATCGGGTCAATAGGATCACCACCAGCGAGACGAAAAGCCCGGCCGTGGCGGTCGTCTGGATCCACGAGGTCCAGAATCCGCGCCGGTTTTTGGGTGCGTGTTCGGCGACATAGGTGGCCGCACCGCCGTATTCCCCGCCGAGGGCGAGTCCCTGCAATAGCCTTAGGATCAACACCAGCAGTGGTGCGGCAAACCCGATGGTCTCATAGGCAGGCACGCAACCGATAAGGAATGTGGCGCCGCCCATCAAAAGCAGCGTGGCCATAAAGGTGTATTTGCGCCCGATGATGTCGCCCAGCCTGCCAAAAAACAGCGCGCCGAAAGGCCTCACCACAAACCCCGCGGCAAAGGTCGCGAGCGTGGAGAGAAAGGCGGCGGTCGGGTTGGTATCGGGGAAGAATTTGGTCGAGATGACCACGGCAAGGCTGCCAAAAATATAGAAATCGTACCACTCGATCAGCGTCCCCATCGACGATGCCGAGATGACTTTCCAAATTCCTTTTGTACGGGCCATAAAAGTCCTTTGGATAAAAATAGCAATTCAATTTGAATATCCGCAGGTTATTTTGATCCGTGCCAAAAAATCGGTAACCGGCACGTGATGGGGTTTGAGCCTTCGCAAAAATTTCACTTAATTTGTGCAAACACGACCTATGACTTTTGACCCCGAAGCAATCGGGCACGCGGCCACCTACAAGCTCCTGACGGGTTCGGTGATCCCGCGGCCCATCGGCTGGATTTCGTCTGTTTCTCCTGACGGAATCCCCAACCTGGCCCCGTTTTCCTACTTCAACATCGTGGGCGACGATCCACCTCACGTCATGTTCTCAACCGTTCGCACCCACGGCGCGAGCAAGGACACGCTCAACAATGTGATGGCCACCGGCGAGTTTGTCGTCAATCTGGTCACCCTGGAAAACGTCGAGGCGATGAATGCGACTTCGGCGATGGTAGGGCCCGAGGTCAACGAGTTCGAGTTGGCCAACCTGACGATGCTGCCTTCGGATTTGGTAAAACCTTTCCGCGTCGGCGAAAGCCCCGTGCATTTCGAGTGTAAGCTCGTACATCACTACGAGCTGGAAGGCCATCAAAAGGGCGGTGCGGTAATGATGGTGGGCCGGATCCTGAGGTTCCATTTTGCCGAGGGCCTGATTGACGATAAATTCCACATCGACATGCAAAAATACCATCCGGTGGCGCGCCTTGCCGGAACCAACTACGCGGGATTGGGCGAGGTCTTTTCAATCAAACGCGGATGAACAGGGCAAATCCCTTCCTTGCGTCGGGACCGGGCTGTACGCTCCAATCTTCCGCCGCGCGAGCATCGGCACATAAAAAATATTCACGGGACGGCGGCAGGATTTCCACTTCCATCCCTTTTGCAACCCATACAACATGAAAGTAACGGTAATTGGCGGCGGCCCGGGCGGGCTCTATTTTTCCATCTTGCTCAAGAAGGCCGTTCCGCACGCCAATATTGATGTTTTTGAGCGCAACCGCCCCGACGATGCCTTTGGCTTTGGCGTGGTGTTCAGCGATGAGACCCTCAGCGAATTCCTAACCCGCGACCCGCAGTCCTACGAGCTCATCCGCAGCCGCTTCGCCTATTGGGATGACCTTGACGTGGCCCGCGACGGCGAGGTAGTCCGCATCACCGGCAACGGCTTTTGCGGATGCTCGAGAAAAACGCTTCTGCAATTGCTGCAGCAACGATGCCGTGAAGAGGGCGTCGGGCTTCACTTTGAACAGGAAGTAAAAGACCTTAACCAATTTAAGGATAGCGATGTAATAGTCGCCTGCGACGGGCTTAACAGCTCCATCCGCGATGCCCGGAAAGACGCTTTCGGGACGCATATCAAGCTGCAGCGCAACAAATTTGTCTGGATGGGTTCGACGCGCCCGCTGGATGCTTTTACCTATTTCTTCCGCAACACGCCTTACGGTGCGATGGTCGCCCACACCTACCAATACCAGGAAGGCATGAGCACCTGGATCTTCGAGTGCACGCCGGAGACCTGGGAGAAAGCGGGATTCGAGACCTTTGACGAGGCCGACACGATAGCCAAAATCTCTGAGCTTTTCAACGAAGAACTCCAGGGCCACCCGCTTATCTCGAACAAGTCGCACTGGCGGCAGTTTCCTACCGTCACCAACCAGAATTGGCACTCCGGCAACATTGTCCTGCTGGGCGATGCCAAGGCCACGGCCCACTACTCCATCGGATCGGGAACCAAGCTCGCGATGGAATGCGCCATCGCCCTTGCCGATTCCATTGCCGAGAACCAAAACGACATCACCGCGGCCTTCGCCTCCTACGAGCAAAAACGCCGAACCCGGGTGGAGATGATCCAGCATGCCGCCGCCGTCTCGCTCGATTGGTTCGAGAACATGGACCGCCACATGAAACATCCCTTTGGGCAGTTTGCCTTTGGGGTGATGACCCGCGCCAAAAAAGTCACATTCGAGAACCTGGCCTTGCGCGACCGCTCGTTTACTGATAGGGTCCTTTTGGAATTCAACCGGCGAAATACCATTGCCAATCACAACCAACCCGCCGCCTTTGCCCCCTTTCAAATTCGCGGGATGCATCTGCAGAACCGCATCGCCATGGCGCCGATGGAACAGTACCGCGCCGCTGATGGGCTCGTCAACGACTGGCATCTGGTGCATTACGGCAGCCGCGCGGTCCAGGGCGTCGGGCTCATCTTTACCGAGGCCACCGCGATTGAAAGTGCAGGAAAAATCACTTCAGGATGCCCATCAATTGAAACTCAGGATCAGGTGGTTGCCTGGAAACGCATCACGGATTTTATCCACGCCGAAAGCAAATCAAAAATCGCGCTGCAACTGGGCCACGCAGGCCGTAAAACGGGCATGCCGTTGCCGTGGGAAAAAGATCAAATACCCGCGAATGTAGAGCGCATCTCGGCCTCCGCCCTTCCCTATCTTGACTCAATGGACGCGCCGCGCGAAATGAAGGAACAGGACATGGACCGCATCGACAGACTTTTTGCCAACGCCGCAAGAAATGCAGACGCCGCGGGTTTCGACATGATCGAATTGCAGGCGCACCACGGGTTTTTGCTGGCCTCGTTCCTGTCGCCGCTTGCCAATAAAAGAACGGATGACTTCGGCGGAAGCGTTGAAAACAGGCTGAAATTTCCCCTGCGTATTTTCAAAACCGTCCGCGAACATTTTCCGGTTGAAAAACCCATCGGCGTCAGGATTTCGGCGAGCGATTGGGCCGAGGGAGGCATTTCGCCCGAAGATGTTATCGCAATCGCGCACGCCTTTAAAGACTCGGGCGCCGACATCATCAGCGTCTCAAGCGGTTATACCCTGGCGAACACCAAATTGCCAACAGGCCGCATGTGGCAGACCCCACTCTCGGACATGGTGCGCAATTCGGTCAACATCCCGACTGTTACTTCGGGTGCCATCACCGATATCGACCAAATCAACACCATAATATTGAACGGCCGCGCCGATATCGTTGCCCTTGGCCGTCCGCTGCTGCTGGATCCGGGATTCGTACGCCGCGCGCAGGCCTACGAGAATTTCAGGCCCGACGACATTCCGCAAGGCTACATGGCAGGGACGGCGCATCTTTGGCCGCACGAGCAGTCTTCTCGCCGCGAACAGGAAAACATGAAGCGCGCGCTCAAACCCGAATCGCATAAAAAGTGATGAAGATTCTGCTGTTCCTGATCGGCTTTTGCGCATCGGCACAGACCGTCCCCATCAAGGGCGGCGTCCTGCATTACCGCGATTTTGGTACCGGCGAAGCCCTTTTGGTGATCAATGGCGGGCCCGGAATGTCCAGCGAAGGATTTGTACCGCTCGCCGAAAAGCTCGCCTTTTACCAACGCGTCATCCTGTTCGACCAGCGCGGCACGGGGCAATCCAAACTTGACGTCATCGATTCTAATAGCGTCACGATGGAACTTATGGTGCGCGATATAGAGGCGCTTCGGGAGCATTTGCAGATCGAAAAATGGAATATCCTCGGCCATTCCTTCGGCGGCATGCTCGCGGCCCATTACGCGGACCGGCATCCGCAGCGGATCGGAAAACTGATCATGAGTTCTTCCGGAGGCATCGATCTCGGTCTGAACGGTTATGTACAGGAGGAAATAGACAAAAAACTTGGCAAGACGGGCCGTGACTCGCTACATTACTGGACCGCGCGTCTCGATCAGGGCGAAAACGCGCGAAAAGGACGGGCACGCGCCCTGGCACCGGCCTATGTTTACAAAAGGGAAAACGCGCCCATCATCGCCAACAGGCTGACCCAGGCCAATCCGCAGGTCAACGCGCTGGTGTGGCAGGATCTGCGGCGCATCGGTTTCGATCACAGCCAATCCTTCAGGCATTTCACTTCGCCCGTGCTGGTGATCCAGGGCAAGAACGATATTTTGAAAATCTCCACGGCGCAGGCAATCGCATCGGCTTTCCCAAAATCCGAACTTGTCCTGCTCGACAAATGCGGCCATTACGGCTGGCTGGACCGTCCCGATTCCTTTTTTCCGGCCATTGAAAAGTTCCTAAAAACCAACTGATATGCGTTACCAGGATAATTTTGCCCACGACAACCTTCCGGACCAAAACCTGATGCCTGAGTGCTTTTTCCCCGAAGGATTCGATTTTCCGCAGCAGATGAACTGCGCGTGGGATCTGCTCGACCGCCACATCGAGTCCGGCGACGGCGATCGAGTGGCCATCCGCACCTTCGAGATGCAGTGGACCTACCGCGAACTGTTTGAGAAAGCCAACCGGATCGCGCACGTCCTGGTGGACGACATGAGGCTCGTGCCGGGAAATCGGGTATTGATCCGCTCGGCGAACAACCCGATGATGGTCGCCTGCTGGTTTGCCGTGATCAAGGCCGGCGGCGTGGTGGTAGCAACGATGCCGCTTCTGCGCGAAAAGGAACTCGCGACGATGATCGGCTGCGCGAACATCACCCATGCGCTCTGCGATTACCGCCTCGAGGAAGCGCTCGTGAATTGCGGCGCCGCTCCCGAGCATACGTTGACTTTTGACGGCGAGGGCAAATCCGGCTCAAATCTCGAAAGGCTGATGCGCGACAACCCTTCCACATTTAAGAACTTCGATTCAACGGCAGATACCGTTTGCCTGATCGGGTTTACCTCGGGGACAACGGGGCTCCCGAAGATGACCGCGCACTACCACCGCGATGTGCTGCTCATTTGCCGCGCGTTCCCGCCGTATGCGCTCCAGCCCACGCCCGACGACATTTTTACCGGCAGCCCGCCGCTTGGGTTCACCTTTGGGCTTGGCGGATTGGTGTTGTTTCCCTTTTATTTTGGCGCGTCGACTTTCCTGATTGAAAAACCCACGCCGGAACTGCTTCTGAAGGCCATTCAGCAATTCCAAATCACGACGTGTTTTACGGCCCCGACGGCCTGGCGCGTCATCACCACCTTGGTAGCCGATTATGATATCTCGTCGCTGCGCAAATGCGTCTCGGCCGGTGAAACGCTGCCTGCGAAGGTTTGGCAGGACTGGTTCGATGCGACGGGGCTGAAGATCATCGACGGGATCGGCTCGACCGAAATGCTGCACATCTTCATCTCGAACAACGAGGAATTCATGAAAAAAGGCACAACCGGAAAACCCGTTTTTGGCTATGAGGCGAAGATCATCGACGAAAACGGAAACGATGTTCCCGACGATACGCCCGGGCGCCTGGCCGTTCGCGGGATAACAGGCTGCAAATACCTGGCGCGCGAGGAGAAACAGCGCGAGTACGTTGAAAATGGCTGGAACATTACTGGCGACATCTTCAAACGCGACACCGAAGGCTATTTTTGCTTCGTGGCGCGCGGCGATGACATGATCATCTCGTCCGGTTACAATATCGGCGCGGTGGAAGTGGAAAGCGTGCTCCTCACCCATCCGGACATCGCCGAATGTGCGGTCACCGGCTGCCCCGACGAGGAGCGTGGGATGTTGGTTTGCGCGCATATCGTTTTAAAAGAAAAGAACAAGGCTTCGGAGGAAACGGCCCGCTCGATCCAGGATTGGTTCAAGCTCAATGCGGCGCCGTACAAGTATCCGCGGAAAATAGATTTCGTATCGGAACTGCCCAAGACCGAGACGGGGAAAATACAGCGATTTAAATTAAAGCAATCATGATGTTTACCAAACGTGAAACGGTGAAATTCAGACACGTGGACTTTGCCGGTATCGTCTTCTACCCCCGATTCCTTGAAATGCTGAATGACCTTGTCGAGGACTGGTTTGCGGAAGCTCTCGACCGACCTTTTAGCAAAATCCATGAAACACACGGGATTCCCACCGTTGACCTGAAGGTTAAATTCAAAAATGCGGCACGCATCGGGGATGAGTTGCACAAGGCGCTCTGGGTGAATTCGCTTGGCGGATCGTCAATGACCTGCGGGTTCGAGTTCACTAAGGATTCGGGCGAGGTTTGCCTGCAAGGCGAGGTCACGCTGGTCAATGTGGCAATTTCGAAGGAATCGGGAAACATCAAATCGGAACCGTTTGACGATGCGACGCGCGAAAAGATCATCCGGTACCAAAAATCCTGATTCGGGAAATTTGAGTAACTTTAACCGCCTAAGCCAAAATCATGGAAATCCCTAAGTTCAAAGCCGCCGCCGTCCAGACCGCACCGGTTTTCCTCAACGTTCCCAGGACGATCGAAAAAGCCGTTTCGTTTATCAGGGAGGCTGCGCTCAACGGCGCCGACCTGGTCGCCTTTCCGGAGGTTTTTGTGGCGGGTTACCCCTATTGGAATTGGATCATGACGCCCGTCCAGGGCAGCCGCTGGTACGAGGAACTCTATAAAAATTCCATTTCGGTTCCCGGTCCCGAGACCGAAGAACTCTGCCGCGCCGCCCAAGAATTCAATTGCCACGTAGTCATCGGCGTGAACGAACGCGGCACGAGCTTTGGTGAAATTTACAACACCAACCTGATCATCGATAACTCGGGCAACCTGATCGGAATCCATAGAAAATTGGTGCCTACGTGGGCCGAGAAATTGACCTGGACTTCCGGAGACGGCTCGTCATTAAAGGTTTACGACACCGAAATCGGACCCATCGGGACACTGGCGTGCGGCGAGAACACCAACACCCTGGCGCGTTTCACATTGCTGTCCCAGGGCGAACTCATCCACATCGCCAATTACATCTCGCTACCCGTTGCCCCGCCCGATTACGACATGGCCGAGGCAATCCGGATCAGGGCCGCCGCGCATTCCTTTGAAGGGAAATTGTTCACCATCGTCTCCTGTTCGACCATTTCGGACGAAATCATCCAGGCGATGGAGGCCGACGTGCCCAATGCCCGCGAATTGCTGACGCGCAAGAGTTCGGCGTTTTCGGGAATCATCGGACCGAACGGGGCCGTCGTGGGAGCCCCGCTGATTGATGAGGAAGGCATCGTCTACGCCGAAATCGACCTCTCGAAATGCATTCAGCCCAAGCAGATGCACGACATTTTGGGCCACTACAACCGCTTCGACATTTTTGACCTGCGCGTCAATGTCGCGCCAACTAGAAAAATTACACTGGTCAACAGCCACGAGGAATTCCATCGTGTGGGCCGTGAAACCGAATAATTATGGAAGGAAAATTCAGCGATGACGTCATTGGCAGGGCGCGCGTAAAGGACACGCCGGAACTCGAGGCCTACTATCGCGAACTTGCAAACCTGGGAGCAGGAGCTCTCTGGACCGTGGCCAACGACATCGAGCCGTGGGAACCGCGAAGCACCTCTGTGCCGATGCTCTGGAAGTATGATGATCTTCGGGAATTGGTCTTGAAATCTTCGGAACTCGTCACACCCGAACAGGCCGGACGCCGCGTGGTCTATCTCGTGAACGATAACCGAAAGGACGTGAGCGCCGCCGTGGGTTGGCTCTACACCGGAATCCAGGTGACGCGGCCCGGGGAGAGTACTTCGGCGCACCGGCACAAGGCTTCGGCATTGCGCTTTATCATGGAAGGCGAAGGCGGATACACCGTGGTGGACGGCAACAAGATCACTTTCGAGGTCAACGACTTCGTGATCACCCCCAATTCTACCTGGCACGAGCACGGCGTAGCCCCCGATGGCAAGACCTGTATCTGGCAGGACGGGCTGGACATTCCTCTGGTCAATGCGCTCGAGGCCAATGATTATGCGGTTTTTGACGGAAAGCAACCGCTTGGCCCACCGGTCAACCAATCGCCGATGTCATTTGGAGCGCCGGGCGTTCTTCGTGCCGATCTCAAATGGGACAAGCCGTATTCGCCGCTGTTCAAATATTCCTGGAAGCAGGTTTACCCTGCCCTTCTCGAGGGTGCCAAGGTCAATGAGGATTCGCCTTATGACGGCATCCTGATGCACTACATCAACCCGGCAACGGGCGGCCACGTCATGCAGACCATGGGCGCCTCGATGCAGTTGCTGAGACCCGGATTCAAAGGCAAGGCGCACCGCCATACCGGCTCATTCGTGTATCAATGCGCCAAGGGCAAAGGCTACAGCATCATCAGCGGCAAGCGATACGATTGGAAGGAACGCGACATCTTTTGCATCCCCTCTTGGGCATGGCACGAGCACGTGAACCTTTCGGAGAGCGAGGATGCGTGCCTGTTCTCCTTCCACGATTTGCCGGTGATCGAAAAACTCGGGCTCTACCAGGAGCGCCAAATGGATGAAAACAACGGATTCCAAACCACCTGATGCGACCGGAAAAACTCAAATTGCTTTTCGGGCTGGCGCTCTGCGTGGGATTCATCGCGCTGGGCATTTATTTGCTGTCGCACCCAAAACCGATCGCAAAGACCATTGGCGGGGCGAACATCGCGTTTTTCTCGCTGGTGCTCGCCGCTGCCCTTTTTAAAATGATCAAATCAAAAAAAGAATGAAATTAGCCACTTATTCGCTTGAGGAAAAACAACATTTGGGCGTAGTCCAGCCGGGATTGATGGTCCAGCTCTGGAAACTCGGCGAGAAGACCAACCAGCAGTTTCCCGATTCGATGCTGGAACTTATCGATGCCGGACAGCCGATGCTCGACGCGATCTCGAACGCCATCAGGACGGCCAATGAAAATATTTTGGCGAGCTGCTCGCTTCCGCTTAAGGAGGTGAAGCTGCTGGCTCCGATCCCAAAACCGCGCAAGAACATCATCGGGATCGGTCTCAATTATACCGAGCACGTGGCCGAGAGCGCGCGCGCCCTGGACACGAGCAATCAACTGCCGGACAAGCCTGTAATTTTCTCGAAGCCCCCGACGGCCGTCACAGGAACCAATACCGATATATTGCATAATACCCAATTGACGCAACAGCTTGACTGGGAAGTGGAACTCGCGGTGATCATTGGTAAGAAAGGTAAGTATGTCAAGCGCGAGGATGCGCTCGATTACGTTTTTGGCTATACGGTGATCAATGATATTTCTGCAAGGGATTGCAGGCGTGCCGGGCAATGGATCGTCTCCAAGGGTCAGGATACCTTTGCCCCGATGGGCCCCGTCCTTGTGACCGCCGACGAGATTGCCGATCCGCACAACCTGGACCTGCACCTCAAACTGAACGGACGGGAAATGCAACGCTCCAACACCAAATTCATGCTCTTCAACATCAACGAACTCATCGAAGACCTTTCGACCGTGTTTACCCTCGAGCCCGGCGACATCATTGCCACGGGAACGCCCGCCGGCGTTGGAGCGGGCCGCGACCCACAGCAATGGATGTGGGACGGTGACATTGTCGAGGCGACGGTTGAGGGGATTGGGACAATTACGAACAGAGTTCGATCAATCAATAATGAATAATTAATAATTAATAGTTGGTTGTGAGTAGTGAGTCATGAGTTTTGGGTTTCTTAGAATGGTGACCTGCACACTTAACGACATACAACTTTATAACTTTCGTTTGTCATTTGACGCGCGACAATCGTCAGGCGCAAGCCTTGCGTTAGGGATGGCAGCGGCACCGCAGGTACAGCGTACAGCCCGACGGCGCGAAAAAAGTCAAAATAATAGGTTCAGGCTGTTGCGCCGGAACGCCCAAAAAAAGAAAAACCATGAAAAAAATAAGGATCGGGCAGATCGTGCCCTCGTCCAATGTCACGATGGAGACCGAAATCCCCGCCGTTTTCCGGGCGCGGGAAACCATTTTGCCCGAGCGGTTTACCTTCCATTCGAGCCGTATGCGCATGAAAAAGGTGACCAAGGAGGAATTGGAAGCCATGGATGCGATGAGTTTAAAGTGTGCGCAGGAACTCTCGGATGCACAGGTGGACGTGATGGGATACGCTTGCCTGGTGGCGATCATGAGCATGGGCCGCGGGTATCACTGTGTCTCCGAGAAAAACCTCGAGGCCGAAACCGACGCCAACGGATTTCCGACCCCGATCGTGACGAGTGCCGGTGCCCTGGTCGAGGGGCTTCGGGCGCTGGGAGCCAAACGCGTGGCGCTGATGATGCCGTACATGCGTCCGCTTGCCGAACTGGTGGTGGATTACATCGAACATCAGGGATTTGAGGTGGTGGATTTTGTGGCGCTCGAAATCGCCGACAACCTTGAGGTGGCCGCGCAGGACCCGATGAACCTGCTGGAACATTGTAAAAAACTGAATCTTGAGGGCGTGGATGTCCTTGTAGCCTCGTGCTGCGTGCAGATGCCTTCGCTCGAGGCTATCGACAAATTGGAGGAGAAGGCCGGGATTCCGGTCACCTCGGCGGCGGTTTGCACGACTTGGCAAATGATGAAAAAGCTTGGGATTGAGGCCAAAGCGCCCATCGGCGGGCGGCTTTTGTCAGGCCGATACTGAAATTTTGTAAGAAAGTAAGTTTTAAATATAAGAAGGCGGGCAGGCTAAATGCGGAGATTTGCATAAAACAAGCCACATGGAATTAGTATTTGTCACGCCCGAGGATTTCAAGAGCCAGGACACGCACCTGCAAAACATCATTTCAATCAACAGCAACCATTATTGGGATCGTAACGAGCCTCAGGAAGAAGAGCCGGAGGTATTATATGCCTGATTTTTCAAGTTTTAAATTTTTAAATTTGTTCCTATCGAAACATTTTTAAAAATGGGCTTGAATTTACAGGAAATACCGCGCGTCAGGACTATAAGCAGGGAAGATTTCGTCAAAAATTACCTCCTGCCGCAAAAACCTGTCGTAGTGGAACGATTGACAAGGGACTGGCCTGCATATGAGAAATGGAAACTTTCCTATATCAGGCAAATCGCAGGCAATCGGACGGTGCCGCTGTATGACGACAGGCCCGTTTCGCACAGGGATGGTTTCAACCAGGCCCACGCCACCATGCAAATGGACGAGTACATTGATTTACTGGAATCGGGACCGACCAATTACCGGATTTTCCTATATAACCTGATGAAAGAAGTCCCGCAGCTGAAGGATGACTTTCTTTGGCCTGACATCGGGCTCAAGTTGGTCAGGCAGTTGCCGATGCTGTTTTTTGGAGGCGAGAATTCGCGGGTATTCATGCATTATGACATCGATTATTCAAACATCCTCCATTTTCACTTTCACGGAACCAAGCAATGCATCCTTTTTGCCCCGGACCAGACGCCGTTCCTGTATAAAGTGCCGCACGCATTGATTTCGCGCGAGGATATAGATTTTGACAACCCGGATTTTACGAAATGGCCGGCGCTCGAAAAGGCTCGCGGTTTTGTTGCTGACCTGGCCCACGGTGAAATGCTGTACATGCCCGAAGGATACTGGCATTACATGAAATATTTGACGCCCGGTTTCTCGATGAGCCTGCGCGCTTTTCCCCGGAAAATCGGAAATTTGTCAATGGCGGCCTACAATGTTTTGTTCATGCGCCATTTTGACAACCTGATGCGACGTTCCCGCGGCCAGGCATGGATCGATTACAAAAACCATAAGGCGGTTGTGAATACGCATCGCAAACTTGGAATACCCATTAACCAATAAAAACCAATCATCATGAACAAATTATTCAGGGCACTGATCGCGGGATACGGCGCCAAAAAACTCGGCGGAGGCTGTTTTGGTACCATCATCGTTTTTATCTTGATTTACTGGCTTCTGGGCCAATGCAGTTAAAGCTGTAAATTTTGCGTGGAATTCCGTAACCCGTCGATCTTGTAGTGGCTGTAACTTTACAAAAATGATAAAGCTATGGCACCACAAAATAATCGCCCAGGCCAGCAATGGCATGACGGACAAAAAAATTACCAGGGATCCAATGAGGTGAACCGCGACCACGCAAGAAGCGACACGCGCAAGAACCAATACGAGGACCACGACGAACGGCTTACCAACGATGCGAATTTCGAGGAGGGCCGCCCGACCGAAAAGATGGATTTCCGCGACAAGCAGGACAACCTGGAAGCGGACGAATAAAACAACCAATGACCAATGGAAGAAGGCTATTTCGAAAGAGGTAGCCTTTTTTTTGCTGTCAGCTGTCAGCTGTCAGCTGTCAGCTATCAGCTTGCATGGAGTAATTCGAGGACTGACTGCTCTTCGTGTTGACATATGAGGTAAAACTGGAATCCTGATAATCGAGTGGACTAACTGGCCGCTCCGTTCGACGTTCGACATTGGTCATCCCACATAAGGCAGTATGTCGTCAGTCATCAGTCATCAGTCGTCAGTCATCAGTCATCGGTCATCGGTCAACACTAAGGCCGTAGTCTGAATGCCATTATTTAACTGCAAAGTTCATTATAACCGAATCGGTACATTTTCACATTTACACATTTACACATTTAATTCCGCCAGTCCTGCGCTCCGTTCGGCTTCGCCTCGGATCCTATTCCCTACTTCCCTAATTTCCTCATTTCCTAATTTTCAAATTTCCAAATTTAACTTCGCTATCGCTCCGTTCCGTTCGCCCTTCGGGCTCGGGTCCAAATTTTCGAATTATGACATCTCTATTCACCCTCCGCCCTTCAATTTCTCAAGCAACAGCTTAAGGTTAACGGTCGCGAACCCCGATGAATGATCGGACAATCCGTAAGGCAAAATCAGTTCGCCGTTGTGGATTATCGAGCCGCAGCTATAGACCACATTGGGTACGTAGCCTTCGCGTTCGTCAGGGCTGGGCATGAGCAGCGGCTCCTTCAAGCGGCCAATTTCCTTCTCGGGATTTTCAAGATCCAAAAGCGATGCGCCAATTGAATAGGTGCGCATTGGGCCCACCGCGTGGGTGATCACGAGCCACCCTTCGGGGGTTTCTATCGGCGATCCGCAATTTCCGATCTGGACAAGTTCCCACGGATATTGGGGAGTCTGTATTTTGATAGGGTTGTCCCACACATTGATGTTGTCGCTGTACATGATGTAATTGTTCCATCCGTCGATGCGGGAAAGCATGGCATACTTTCCTCCGATCTTCCGCGGAAAGAGCGCGAGGTTTTTGTTGCGTGCGCCTTCGCCGTTGAGCGGGCTGGTCTTGAAATCATAAAAATCCGACGTCTTGAGCAACTTCGGCATAATGTGGTTGCCGTCGTAGGCCGTATAGGTTGCGTAGTACACCACCGAACCGTTTTCCTTTGTGAACTTCACGAACCTCGCATCCTCGATCCCGCGCCTCTCCAGGTCCGAAATGGGAAAGATGACGCGGTCGCTGATGTCGGTGTCGCGCGAAAAGCAAATCTTGCGGTAACTGTCGGAAAGTGCGAGGACCAGGTTATAATCCTTGATGATTTCGGGATCGGACACGCGTTGCTTTTCTTCCATGACCAGGCCCTTGAGCGCTTCATATTCGAAATGATCGGGCAGGCGCTCGTCAACTTTTTTCAGGAAGTCTGCGTTGATGCCTTCCTCCTCCCCTTTTTTGATGAAAAGCTTCTTTTGGTAAACGGCGTTGCGGATGCGTTCGGCCTCGTCTATATAATTGCCGGCCGGAATGACCGTGATGTTATTGTCCCGGTCAATCAGCGCGCGCCTGAAGGCAACCGATGAGACGTGGCCTTCCCCAACGGCCCTGAAACTGATGATCACGCGCTGCTGGCCTTCTTCGAGGTTACTGCGGTCCGGGTCCTCCACGATCGATGGGTTGAAGAACGCAGCCGACTCAATCGAGTATTCATGCGTGAAATAGGCGCCGATGAGCAACCGGGTAAATTCATCGAGTTCGTCCGCGACGAAACCGGCCTTTTCGATGTAGGGCTTGACCCTTTCGCAATGCCGGTGAAGTTTTCTTGTAATGTTGCGGTGGCGCTTTGAAAAATCCTGCAACAGAGGCGAGATAACCGAAAAAACGGCGTCCCTTGGCATTGCGGCGACCTTGCGGATAAGTTCGACCGCGCGCTCCTCGCCGCTAAAAAAGAAACGCGCAATGACCCGGCCGGAGTCGGGGTGAACTTTTACCGGCTTGCGTTGGATATGGAGTCTCATGGGTGCTTTTGACTCAATTTAGGCATTTTTTTACCGTCTTGCAACCTTTTTTTGGAATCGTCCCTGCGGAGTTTCCACCTGCAAAACGTATAGCCCTTTCTCGAGGTGATGGAGATCAAGCTGTTCCGATGAAACCCCCGACATGACCAGCCTCCCATCCGATGCGAAGAGCTTGAAAGTCGAGGCTTCGATCCCGCGGATGTTCAAAATCCCCGAAGTCGGATTCGGGTAGATGGCCCACTGCGGCGCCTGCAATTGCTCGATGTCAAGCGAGATCGGCGTGGCGTGAAGGGCGATGTTGTTCAAGGTCACCCTGTTCCCCTGGTCGGCCTGCATATCGTCGCCCGTGAAAGAAAGCCTGACCTCAAAAGCAGGGTTTCCGTCCACTCCTTCCGCAGCGCTGAAATCGGCTTCGACGACGGTGTAATCGCCCGTCAGCGGTACACCGGATTGCAACGTCTGCCATTCGCCCTCCGGCTGGATCCTGTAAGCAATATCCACTCCATCGGCAGCACCTTCATCCACCACGGCGAACGACAGACGCGGATCCTCAAAAGCGCTGAGGGGCATTTCGAGGATCAGGGCGTTTTCACCATCGGCAGTGGCAAACGGTTGCTTGATCTGTAACCCTTTTATGTCGGCCTGCGCGAATGAAAGCCCCTGGTTGGCCGACCCGATGTAATTGAGTTCGGTGGGATTGTTGCGCCGCTCCATCGAAGCTTTCCTCCAATCCGGGTGTGAAGCGTTGAACGGATAGCCCGCCAGGCTTGACTCGAACCTGATGACCGCGGGTGCTGCGGTCAGATGGTACGTGCTCCCGATGGTTTCGAGCGGCAGGTCGTTTGCAAGTGCGGAGTCGAATGCCCAAAAGTATATTGGCTGTTCGATTTGCGGGGCGGGATCTTCCACGAAGACGGCGGTGGCCGAAAAATCCCCTGTCGGAGTAAAGGTTATCTCCTCGAGGTTGCCCGAGACCGTTCCTTCCCAGTGGCTGAAAACGTAGCCCGGCCTTGCGACGGCTCGCAAGGTAACGGGAATGCCGTTAAAATATATTCCGGACCAGGGATACGGATTTGCGGCGACACCCGGGGTTGTGGGAAGGATGTCGATGGTATTGATATGGACGTAACCATGGGCCGGATCGCTGACGTCGAGCGTTGCGTTCACCTCACCGTCGATCCCGAATTTTTCACGGATGTGCTGGCGCTGGTATCCCGGGCGTTGTTGTGCGTAAACGTGGATATTGTCGATGTGGATGTTCCACCAGACATATTCGACGGCTTTCCAACGATCGATGTGGTCCAGGATTTCGGGCTGAAGCGTGTTTTTCATCCCCGTCGACAAGGCGATGACGCGCTCGGGAAGGAAATATGTATTGAGCAAATCTGCGAACCGGTTGATGAAATTGGTCTTGAAACCGTCATTTTCCAATAGGCTCCGAAGCACCAGTGTCGACTGCGGCGGATTAGGGTATGACGGGCCGTCCGGCTCCGTTGCATGGGCCAGGGTATTGTGGCTGTTGGTGTTCACCGTGAGCCCGAACGCCGAATCCGTATCCTTCAGGGCCGTGCGCCAACGCCCATCGTGCGCCTTGGGTGCATTGGGTTGGAAAGCGGGGGTCCGTTTCCTCCAGAAAAGCGTGTTCCATCCCGGCCAATCGGCGTTTGAAAGGTAGATATTGGTAATGTAGTAGTCCCTGAAATCGTCAGGATCGAGCTGGGTGGCGATATAGTCAAAATTATCCTGGCTTTCCAACGAATTGGCTTCCAGGAATTGCTGCATGGCCGCATAATGGTAGCCGTCGCCCTCCTCAGGCGTCAGGTCATTCTCAAGCATGTCAAGTTCGCCGATGGGAATCTCGTGGACATTCTCAAAATAAAAGCGGTCGTATCGCTCGCGAAGGTTCAGGATACCCCAGTATTCGCCGTTGAGAAGCGCGATCGCAGGGCGATAGGCCTGTGTTTCCAGTAAATCCGAAACCAGTGACTGCGCGAGCGCATCGCGGTACATCGTGCGCCGGAAGTCATTTCCCGAATTCCGAAGCAGCAATCTCCTGAAGGTTGATGTAGGAACGTCGTCAAAAAAGTGATGCTCGAAGTCGCCCGCGCCGAGTTCCTCACGCGCAATGAGTTGAAACGATTTGCTCGGCCATGCGCGCGACGAATCCCCCGAAAGCCTAACGCCGATGTCCTGGTTCACGATCTCGAGCCCGTTGTCGAACATGTCGATGTGCGCCTGCCGTTCGGAGGTGTCGCCTTTTCGATGAAAGTTCGCGTCGAAGTTGTATGGCGTCGTGTTGACCGTGGGATTGTCGGCCCGCCAGGTGTCAAAGTCGGTACCCGCAACGTATATGCCGTCCTCGTAGTCAAACAGGGCGTCCTCGTCCATGCTGAGCGAGACCAGCAGCGGGAAGGAAAAAACGCCTGTCCCGAGCGGATTCACGATAAAGGTCGCACTGGTTACGGGGCTTTGGGTATATCCTTCGCGTACTGCAATGGCACGAACGATGGTGGCCTTGAAGATGGGCCCCTGCGGAAAGTATACCGGAGCAAAGTGCTGTGTCGAGGATATCTGTGCGATCTTGTTGGGAAGCGGGGATCGGTCAACAACCTCGAAGGGTTCAGCGTAAACAAGCGTTTGGATGAATTGGGTCAGCATTTCACCGGTGGGTTGCCCCGCAAGTTCCTCATAACTGTTTTTATAGTTATAGGTCTTGCCCGACAGGTTTTGCGGATCCGGCTTCGAGCCGTCAAGCGTATAAAGGATTTGGGCCTGCGGATCGGGCGATGTGATGGACAAGTTGAAGGGCTGTGCGTAATATCCGCCCGAATGCGAAAAGACGGGCGCGGGCAAAACCCCGAGGCTTCCGGTTGCGGGGTTGGAAGCTTCCGGCGTCACCTGCGAAAGCTGGAGAAATGCCCCTGTACCATTGGGAACGCGGCCGAAGGATACGTTATCGGCGATCGCGGGGACCGAAACGGAATCGCCAAATCCGGCGCCGGTCAAAGTTATCGTTTCTCCCGATGCGCTGATCTTGAAATTGGTGTGCAGGGGCATCTCCGGGTTTGTGCGGTCCTTGTCGGAACACCAGACCAGCAGGTAGCTCCCACCGGGCATCGTGATGTTGGGGAAAACCCATTTGTAGGGCTGTCCCGGATCGTCAGAAAGACCGGCTCCCGCAAGCGATACGGGTTGGCTTCCCGGGTTGTAAAGTTCGACCCAGTCGCTGTAATCCCCGTCCTCATCGGCATTCACGTTGGTGTTGGCCGAAAGGACTTCATTGATGACGGGATTTTGTGAAAACGACAGGGTGCAGATAAGCAGGAGGAAGAAGTAAACTTTTGGGTGCATAGGTAAATTTTTACCCAAACAAAATACGGCTTTGGCAAAAGGTTTCCCCTTTTAATCGATGGATGACCCGAAAATACCCCTGAACCGCAATCGATTGTATAAAAAGGTGTGAAAAATTTCGATCGTAATGGGCCTGTTTGGTCAGAATTTCCTTCGATTAAAGTTAAAATCGGGCCGATCGCAGCGCGTTTTGCAATATTATACGCTTCCAGGCGATTACACCTTTACCCAAATCCATTATAAATGAAATACTTACTGATGAGCGCAGCCTCTGCCCTTTTGCTTTTGGGCTGCCAGAACGATGACACGGAAAATCCTGTCCAACAGGATGAAGCGGTGCTCGCGCATCGCGGTTGTGCCACCGACGAGGTCCATGAGCAGATGCTCCGGGACGATCCGTCGCTCGCCCTTAAAATGAACGATATCGAGGAACTTACCCAGCGCGCCATGGACGAAGGCCGCCTCGTGAACGGCAAGATCCAGATTCCCGTCGTGGTGAACGTGCTTTACCGCACCACCGCCGAGAACCTTTCCCTTACCCGTATCCAGCAACAGATCGACATCCTCAACAAGGATTTCAATGCTGCGAACGCCGAGTACAATACCGTACCTTCGCTATTTTCGGCGAGAAAGGCCAACATCGGGATTAGTTTCGTGCTCAGCAATGTGTACCGCAAGTCGACATCCAAGACCTCCTGGGGCACCAACAACGACATGAAAAAGACCGCGATGGGCGGCCTTAACCCTACCTCGCCGACCACCAAACTCAATATCTGGGTGTGTACCATCGGCGGCGGAATCCTGGGTTATGCGCAATTCCCCGGAGGTCCTTCGGCAACCGATGGCGTGGTCGTGGATTCGAGGCATTTTGGCCTGAGCGGATCGGCATCGTATCCCTATAATCTCGGAAGGACCACGACACATGAAGTCGGGCATTGGATGAACCTGCGCCACATCTGGGGCGATGCAGCCTGCGGAACCGATTTCGTATCGGATACCCCGACGCACAACGCCGCAAATTACGGGGCTCCCGCCTACCCGCACTACAGCACCTGTTCCGGCACTCCGGTGGAAATGACCATGAATTACATGGACTACACCGACGACCGGGCGATGTACATGTTCACCAACGGGCAAAAATCGCGGATCAATGCGATCTTCGCCTCGGGCGGGCCCAGGAATTCATTCGCACAACCTTAAGACCAAGCCGCCTTGTGCGGCTTTTTTCCTGGCTCAATTTTGCTGACATTTGCACATGTTTGAGAATCTCCTGTCCACCCCCGTGCAGCAGTTCATCGCCGACCACGAGCGCCGTGATATCGCCACGCTCGCCCTGGGGCAGAATCCTTTTCCCGATATTCCCTTTCCGCTGTTGCTGGACCAGGTTTCGGGCAAGTCAAAGGCAAAGGAAAAGTTACCGCGATGGCATCAGGCCGCGGGGATCGTCTATCCTGCGCGTGTATCGATGGAACAGGCCTCTTCCCAGGCAACGGCCGTCTACAAATCAAGGTTGGCCTCAGGCATGTCGTTGATTGACCTTACGGGCGGATTCGGCGTGGATGACGCCTACTTTGCCGAATCTTTCGAAAAGGTCCTGCACTGTGAGCGAGAGCCCGCGCTTTCCGCTATCGTGGAACACAACCTGAAGGTCCTGGGTCTGCATAACGTCTCCTTTTTTACGGGTGATTCGCAAGAGGCACTAAAGTCCCGGGATCACTGGGACTGTATCTATATTGACCCGTCAAGACGGCATGAAACCAAGGGCAAGGTTTTCCTTTTATCGGACTGCGATCCCGATGTCACGGCCAATCTGGACACTTATTTTTCCCGCACCCACCGCGTCATCGTCAAGGCATCGCCGATCATGGATATTTCGGCTGCGGCGGCACAATTGAAAAACATTGCGGCCATCCACATCGTCGCGCTCCGCAACGAGGTCCGCGAAATTTTGTTCGATCTGCACAAAGGCGCATCGGCCTATACCATTCATACGGTCAATCTGGAAACGTCACAGGCGCACTGGACTTTCGATCCGGCCATTGAGCCCGAGCCGGCAATTTCAGGACCGCTAAAATATCTTTACGAACCCAATCCCGCGATCATGAAATCCGGCGGTTTCGGAGCGTTGTCCCGCGATTTCGGGTTGGCCAAGCTCCATCGGCATTCCCATCTGTACACCAGCGGCGATTTGATGGATTTCCCTGGCCGTGTCTTTCAGATTGACAAGATTGTCCCCTTCAACAACCATGGGCGGAAGGAACTGTCGGCACTAAAGAAAGCCAATATCGCCACCCGGAATTTTCCACTTACAGTCGCAGAGCTGCGCAAAAGGCTTAAAATTGCCGACGGCGGTAACACATATTGTTTTTTTACTACGGGGCCCGATGATGAAAAAATAGCTTTAATTTGCGCCAAAATCGGATGATGAGAAGGATTGTACTGTTTTTACTTATCGGATTTTCGGCCTGGGCGCAGGATCCGTGCGAATTCAGCATGGAGGTGGCCGATTCACTTGGCACATACAAATCCACCAAGGATTACCTGATGCATGAAAAGGTATTCGGCAACAGCCGGACCCTGCTTTATTTTTCGCTGGTGCAAAGCGACGGCATGCCGGTCCTGAACCTTCAGGTGATCCAGAAAAGCCCCGACTTCATAGCCGCCGAATGCCTGGACAAGAATTCACGGATTTTCCTTCAGCTCGACAACGGGAAGATTGTGCCGCTGATCCATCTGGCGCAGGAAAATTGTGGGACAACGGTCCGGGTGGGTGAAGTGAACAACCGCATCATGAGCAGTTATTTCATGTTTGTCAAGGACACGTATGACGAACTCAAAAAGTCCAATGTATCGCTTCTCCGGATCAAATATGCCACGGGAACGCAGGATTATGTGGTAAAGCCGACGATCGTCTCCGAAACCGACGGGAAAACCTATCAACCCGAAAGGTATTTCATCGATCACCTGCGCTGCATCGAGAACTAATCGCATTTCCAGCCCTTATTGGCCAGCGGCATTTTCCCCGCGCCCTCCAGATTGTAATGCCACCATTCCGATTCGAAAGTCCGGAAACCGTGCGCTTCCATGATTCTTCGCAGCATCTTGCGGTTGCGTTTTACGCGTTTTGACAGATTCCCGTACCCGTGCGCCGACTCGGGGCCGAAATGGTCAAATTCCGTCCCCATATCAAGTTCTTGTCCCGATTCGTCCACCAGCGTGAGATCGACCGCGCCGCCGCGGTTGTGGATCGAGCCCTTTGCCGGATCGGCGACATAGATCGGATTGGGCACCAGCTCCCACATTTTTTTCTGAACGTCCAGCGGGCGGTAGCAGTCAAATACCTTAATGCGATAGCCTTTTTTGAGAAAGGCCTCGTTTGCCCGCAGTAGCGCCTCTGCCGTGGAATTCCGGAGGAAACATTTCGGGCAATCGTACACGATCTTTTTAAGGAAATTATCGGCCGTGGCGTATTTCATGTCGAGCACCACGCCGCGGGAGACCTCCACAAATGCCGTATCCCTGCTTTCCTGTGCATGGGAACCCAAACCAAAGAATAGGGCAATAAATAACCGAATCGTGTTCATAGGCTCAAAAATACGCATTTGCCACGACAGGCTATGCGATTGAATGCGAGTAACTTTAATTTGTCCACGCCGCGATTTGACAAAAAAATCGCCAATCACTTGTTATATTTTAAATTACAGGTTACATTTGCAACCGCTTAAAAAGTGAAGTTCTTAGCATTGGAGAGTTGCCTGAGAGGCCGAAAGGACATGTTTGCTAAACATGCGTACGGGAAACTGTACCAAGGGTTCGAATCCCTTACTCTCCGCAGGTTATTCGGGGTGTAGCGTAGCCCGGTCATCGCGCCTGGTTTGGGACCAGGAGGTCGCAGGTTCGAATCCTGCCACCCCGACCACAAATCCCTTTTGCGCAGCAAAAGGGATTTTTAATTTTAAAGACCGTCCAAACTTCAGTTTGGTAAGGGCTTAAAAATTAAAAATCCGCCGCCGCCGCAAGGCGGTGGGATTTGTGGAATCACCCCCACTACAGGATCACGAGCGAAGCGAGTAATCCTGCCGTCCAAACTTCAGTTTGGTAAGGGCTTAAAAATTAAAAATCCGCCGCCGCCGCAAGGCGGTGGGATTTGTGGAATCACCCCCAATACAGGATCACGAGCGAAGCGAGTAATCCTGCCTTTCAAAGAACCGTAGTGCGAGCGCAGCGAGCACTGCATAATCGTCGCGAGCGCAGCGAGCGAACAAGGTCGCATAGCTCAGCTGGATAGAGCACCTGCCTTCTAAGCAGGCGGTCCTAGGTTCGAATCCTAGTGCGATCACTAAAGTGCTGCGTGTCAGCACTTTTTTTATTCCCATTTCATTCCATACATTATCTTTTTTCCTTTATTTTTTGGGTGGCTTTGCCCGTCTTCCGCTAAATCTTTTGTTGCGGATACATCAACTTTTCAATAGTATTTTGCGCGGCAACAAAAGGATACCGCTCCAACCGGGGCCACGGCACCGATCCATTGATCGAATTCATGCCCGGCAGGGCGGCGAAATCGTTTGAATTTGGTAAATTCGCACGCAAATATCAAATCATGGATAAAAAAATTGTCATCGTCTCGGCTGCGCGCACGCCCATCGGAAGTTTCATGGGTTCACTTTCCTCAATGACTGCCCCGCAATTGGGAGCGGTCGCGATCAAAGGTGCGCTGGACAAGATCAACCTCGATTATAACCTCGTTGACGAGGTCCTGATGGGCAACGTCGTCCAGGCCGGGGTAGGACAGGCTCCCGCACGCCAGGCCTCAAGGCTCGCCGGATTGCCGGACAAGGTGGTCGCCACCACCGTGAACAAAGTTTGCGCCTCGGGGATGAAGGCCGTCATGCAGGGTGCACAGGCCATCCTGGCGGGCGATGCCGAAATCGTCGTGGCCGGCGGCATGGAATCGATGAGCCAGATTCCGCATTACGTTCAAATGCGTGCAGGGACCAAATTCGGGCCCGCGCAGATGCTCGACGGGATGCAAAAAGACGGTTTGACCGATGCTTATGACAACAACGCGATGGGCGTTTGCGCAGACGCCTGCGCCACCGAATACAAGATTTCACGCGAGGACCAGGACAAATTCGCGATCGAGAGCTATCAGCGTTCGGCGCGTGCCTGGGAAGCCGGCAAGTTTGACGACGAGGTGGTGCCGGTAGCGGTTCCGCAGCGGCGTGGGGAACCCGTGATGGTGACGCGTGATGAGGAATACACGAATGTAAAACTCGACAAGATTCCGTCGCTCAACGCGGTCTTCACCAAGGACGGTTCCGTTACCGCGGCAAACGCCTCCACCATCAATGACGGCGCCGGCGCCGTGGTATTGATGAGCGAGGAGAAAGCAAAATCACTGGGACTTACCCCACTTGCCTATATCCGTTCGTATGCCGATGCCGAGCAGGAGCCAAAGTGGTTCACCACCTCCCCTGCCCTGGCGCTTCCAAAGGCGCTCAAGAAAGCGGGCCTGGAGACTTCGGATATTGATTATTTTGAATTCAACGAGGCGTTCTCGGTCGTGGGGCTTGCCAACATGCAGATCCTGAAACTCGATCCGGCGAAGGTCAACGTCAACGGCGGCGCGGTGTCGCTGGGGCATCCGCTGGGATGTTCGGGCGTGCGGATCATCATCACGCTGATGAGCGTGCTCAAACAAAACGAAGGCAAGATCGGCGCAGCCGCGATTTGCAACGGCGGCGGCGGCGCATCGGCCATCGTGATAGAACGAGCGTAATCCAATGCCCTAGCCCGGATGGAAGCGACATCCTTTCCCGCGGCGCAGCCCGGGAAAGATACAGCGTACAGCCGAATCAGCTCCTAATAGAAAACCATGCACGGAATATGCAATTTGGCCATTGTGCCGCTCAGGGCCGAACCCGACGACCGCAGCGAGATCGTGTCGCAGGTGCTTTTTGGCGAACATTTCGAGGTGCTCGAACGGCAAAGGCAATGGGCGCGGATCCGGATGCATTTTGACCGCTATGAAGGCTGGCTGGACAGCAAGCAGTTTGCCGAAATCTCATCCGCGCAGTTTGAGTCGCTATCGCTGGAACCCGCCGTCATGAATGGCGACCTTGTGGAATACGTCACGTTTGGCAATGATTTGCTGATGCCGATTCCCCTGGGAGCTTCGATCAATTTTCTCGATTATGCCGAGATTAACCGCGAAAACTACAGGTTTGAGGGCATGAAGATGGTAGGGGTCAAACCCAAGCAGCAGATTGTCCGGACAGCATTCCTGTATCTCAATGCGCCGTACCTGTGGGGCGGAAAGACGCCTTTCGGGATCGATTGCTCGGGATTTACGCAGATGGTCTACAAACTCAACGGTTATACTTTGAAACGAGATGCGTCGCAACAGGCCATGGACGGCGAGGCGCTGAGTTTCATTGAGGAAAGCGAGGCCGGCGACCTGGCGTTTTTTGACAACGAGGAGGGCCGAATCATCCATGTGGGCATCATCATGGAGAACAACTACATCATCCACGCCAGCGGGAAGGTTCGGATCGATCGTTTAGATCATCTGGGCATTTACAACGCGGAGACAAACCGGCATACGCACAGGTTGCGGGTGATCAAGAAGTACATTTAGTTTTGGGTTATGGGTTATGGGTTATGGGTTATGAGTTATGAGTACCCATTACCTGCATGTTTGGAAACAGAATGCACATTTTTAACGTAGCCTACCCACTACTCAAAACTCAAAACCCATAACAAAAAAACCGCCCTCAGGCGGTTTTTTTTATTTGCGGAGTTTCTTGATCTCGTTGTATTTGTCCGTCATCTCGAGATAACCGTAAACGCTCATCAGGTTGTTCTGTACGGCTTCGTTTTTGGGATCGATCGCGTAAGCCTTTTCCAGATACGGAAGCGATTCACGGTACAGCACGTCGCGTTCCTTCTTGAGGACCGCGTAGCGCTTGTTGTCCTTATCCGAAGCGCCGAGCTTGTTCATCTCATCCACGATCTTCTGGTCGCCGCGAAGCTTGATTGCCGAAAGGTTCACAAACGCATTGACGTACTTGGGATCGATCTCGACCGCACGCTTGAAATATTTTTCGGCTTCGGGGTAATTGTCCTGTTGCATGTTGATCACGCCGAGGTTGTAGACCAGGTCGGCATCGTTCGGGTTTTGGGCAATGGCTTCGGCGATGAGCCTTTTATAGGTCTCCTTGTCGCCTTGTTTCAGGTAAATATCCGCCTCGGTAACCGAAAGGGAAGCGTCGGTAGGATTGATGCGCTTGGCTTCGGCAAGAGCCGCCTTTGCCTCATCCACTTTTCCTTGTGTCGCCAGGATAAGCGCGATGTTCTTGTAGATTTCGCCCTGCTTTGACGGCTCCCTGGCTTCGCGTGAATTCACGTGGGTCTTCAGGGCAAGCATCTTGTCGCGCTCAGCCTTGGTTGTAAAGGCTTCTTCTTTATCGCTGGCGGTATTGGTGGCGTAATAAAGCGTTTTCTCGCCTGAATACTTGAGTTCCTTCAGCTGGTTGTAATACTTGAGGGCTTCGTCCAGATCGGAGGCGGCAACCGCAAAAGTGGCCGCGTTGTAGAGCATGTCGGTATTGTCGGGATTGAACAGATAAACCGCGTAATACAATTTGGCGAGGTCCTTATAATTCTTTTGCTGGTCCAATTGTGCGGAATAGGCGTTCAGCATCGGCATGATGGCCTGGAATTCCTCATTGATGTCATCGGTGAAAACTTTCTTGCCCGTTTTCCTTTCATGCATCAGCACCTGATTGTAGGCCTTCGCCATGTCGGTGATCGTGGCCATGTTATAAGCTTTCATGAAAAGCATCGGGGCCTGGGCCTGGTTGGCCGGATCCTGCATCTTCAGGTTGAATTCAAGCGATGGGACCTGCACGCGGTAGTATTCCATGTAGATTTTGTCGGATTCGGACGCGGAGCCCATATAGCCCGGCAGTTTTGCTACATTAGCCTTGTATTCGGCAATATCCTTTTCAGACAATTTTTCCTTGTCGTAGATGCGCTTGAGCGCCTTCATCTCGTCCTTTTGAGCCTGTACCCCTGCGGTAATGAGCATGGCGGCGGCCACGATGGCAAATCTTTTCATACTTCTTAGATTTAATTAATCCTGTTCTTCAATTTCACCGTCGGCGTCAATTTCACCGGTCGTACCTTCCATGATGTCGTCGGCGATCTCAGGGTTGGAAATGGCCTCGACATTCAGGACCGTGTCGCCGTCCGGGGTTTCTTCGATCACCTCGTCCTCGCGGATGACCTTGGTCACGGCTGCGATCGAATCGTTCTCCCTGATGTTGATCAGCCGTACGCCCTGGGTGGCGCGGCCCATGACCCTCAGGTCCGAAACCTGCATCCGGATGGTAATCCCCGATTTGTTGATGATCATCAGATCGTCGGCATCGGTCACGCTGTTGATCGAGATGAGCCTGCCGGTCTTGTCGGTGATGTTGAGGGTTTTGACACCCTTTCCACCGCGGTTGGTGATGCGATAATCTTCAAGGGATGAGCGCTTGCCGTACCCTTTTTCAGATACGACGAGGATTTCGCTCTCCAGATCGTTTACAGCAACCATGCCAATGACCTCGTCCTGCTCGTTTGCAAGCGTGATTCCGCGTACACCCGATGCACTTCTTCCCATCGGCCTGGTCTTGCCCTCCTCGAAACGAACGAGTTTGCCCGATTTGACCGCGATGAGCACCTGGCTTTCGCCCGTGGTGAGTTTTGCGTCGATGAGTTCGTCGTCCTCGCGTATGGTGATCGCGTTGATCCCGTTCTGGCGCGGCCTCGAATATTGTTCCAAAAGCGTCTTCTTGACCTGGCCCTGTTTGGTGGCCATCATGACGTAATGGTTGTTGATGTAGTCCTGGTTCTTGAGGTCCTGCGTGCAGATGAACGCCTTGACCTTGTCGTCATTCTCGATGTTGATCAGGTTCTGGATCGCACGGCCCTTGCTGGTCTTGCTGCCTTCGGGGATTTCATAGACGCGCATCCAGTAACACTTCCCTTTTTGGGTAAAGAACATCATGTACTGGTGGTTGGTGGCCACGAAAAGGTGCTCGAGGAAATCCTGGTCGCGCGTGGCGACACCTTTCTGTCCCACCCCGCCGCGGTTTTGCGTCTTGTATTCGGTAAGAGGCGTGCGCTTCACATATCCGGCGTGCGAAATGGTGATCACGACACTTTCGTCGGCGATAAGGTCCTCGATGCTGACGTCACCGCCCGCGTATTCGATGGTGGAACGGCGCTCGTCACCGTATTTATCCTTCATCTCGATAAGCTCGTCCTTGATGAGCTGCATGCGGAGATCTTTGCTTGCGAGGAGGTCTTTCAAACGCTGGATGAGTTTCATGATTTCCTCGTACTCGGCGCGAAGCTTGTCCTGCTCGAGTCCCGTGAGCTGGCGAAGGCGCATCTCCACGATCGCACGCGACTGGATTTCCGAAAGCGAGAAACGCTCCATGAGTTTTGTGCGTGCCTCGTCGCCGTCCTTGGACCCGCGGATGATGCGGATGACCTCGTCGATATTGTCCGATGCGATGATCAACCCCTCGAGGATGTGCGCGCGCTCCTCGGCCTTGCGGAGTTCATACTGTGCCCTGCGGACCACGACCTCGTGGCGGTGCTCCACGAAATAGTGGATCATGTCCTTGAGGTTCAACAGTTGCGGACGGCCCGCGACAAGAGCGATATTGTTGACGCTGAAGGAGGCCTGCAGCGGCGTAAACTTAAACAATGTGTTCAGGACGACATTCGGAACGGCCTCGCGCTTGAGGATGTACACAATGCGCATCCCCGAACGGTCCGATTCATCCCGGATGTTGGCGATCCCTTCAATTTTCTTTTCGTTGACAAGGTCGGCCGTCTTCTTGATCATTTCGGCCTTGTTGATCTGGTACGGGATTTCGGTCACGACGATGGCCTCACGCCCGTCCACTTCCTCAAAGTTGACCTTGGCTCGCATCACGATTCTGCCACGGCCTGTCTTGAATGCCTCGCGCACGCCGTCGTAACCGTAGATGACACCGCCTGTAGGGAAATCGGGCGCCTTGATGTGGTTCATCAATTCGTCGATCTCGATGTCGTTGTTGTCGATATAGGCCAGCGTACCGTCGACTACCTCCGCAAGGTTGTGCGGCGGCATGTTGGTGGCCATACCCACTGCAATACCCGACGCGCCGTTGACCAGCAGGTTCGGGATTTTGGTAGGCAGCACTTTTGGCTCGTAAAGCGTGTCGTCAAAGTTGAGCTGGAAGTCGACCGTTTCCTTGTCGATGTCGGCCAGCAATTCTTCGGATATCTTGCGCATCCTGGCCTCGGTGTAACGCATCGCCGCAGGGCTGTCACCATCAACCGAACCAAAGTTACCCTGGCCGTCCACCAGAAGGTAACGCAGGCTCCACTCCTGCGCCATCCGGACCATGGCGTCGTATACCGACGAATCGCCGTGCGGGTGGTACTTACCCAAAACCTCGCCCACGATCCTCGCGGATTTTTTATGCGCGCGGTTGGAAAGCACGCCGAGTTCGTACATTCCGTACAATACGCGGCGGTGCACCGGCTTGAGCCCGTCGCGCACATCGGGCAGCGCCCTTGAAACAATGACCGACATCGAATAATCGATGTAGGCCGACTTCATTTCATCCTCGATATTGATCGGAATCAACTTATCGCCATCAGCCATAAATGCTCTGTATTTTTAAGTAATTTACGTTGGTTAAAAAAATCCCGCTAATATAATGTTTATCGATGTTTTTGCAGTGCGGGCGCCCCGATTTTTAATCAGGATTTATTAACAAATCCGCCGCCTGGGTCAGTTGATAAATTATTCCTAAAACAATTCCATTTATTGCGTTTTTTTTGTCACTTAGCTGACAGTACTTCCGGCGGGTACGATTTTTGACTTTCGGCGCCGGATTTACTAAACTCCTACCATTATGGACGACAATTTTTCCCCAAGAGTCAAGGATGTCATTACCTACAGCAAGGAAGAGGCACTGCGCCTCGGGCATGATTTCATAGGCACCGAACACCTTATGCTGGGTATCTTACGCGACGGGAACGGCAAGGCCATCAATATATTGAACAATCTGTCGATTGACCTGGACCACCTGCGCCGCAAGGTGGAGATCCTGAGCCCCGCCAATCCCAATGCCGACATCAGCAATGAAAAGAAAAACCTGCACCTGACGCGACAGGCCGAGCGCGCTTTGAAGACCACTTTCCTGGAAGCCAAGGTTTTCCAGAGCAACTCGATCTCCACCGCGCATTTGCTGCTTTGCATACTTCGCAACGAAAACGATCCCACAACCAAGCTGTTGAATAAGTTAAAAATCGATTATGACACGGCTAAAGAACAATTCCTCAACATGAGCCCGAACGAAGAAGAATTCCTCGAAAACCTTCCGCGCAACGAATCGTTCAACGACGATTCAGGACAAGATGACAGCCTGAAGGAGAGCAGCTTTAACAATCCTGCCAATAAGTCAAACAAGAAGTCCAAAACGCCAGTTCTGGATAACTTCGGACGCGATTTGACCGAAATGGCCGAGGACGGAAAGCTCGACCCCGTAGTGGGCCGCGAAAAGGAAATCGAGCGCGTGTCGCAGATTTTGAGCCGGCGCAAAAAGAACAACCCGCTGCTCATCGGGGAACCGGGTGTGGGTAAATCGGCAATTGCCGAAGGCCTCGCCCTGCGCATTATCCAGAAAAAGGTTTCACGGATCCTGTTCAATAAACGCGTCGTGACCCTCGACCTGGCGAGCCTTGTGGCCGGTACCAAATACCGCGGCCAGTTCGAGGAGCGCATGAAGGCTGTCATGAACGAGCTTGAGAAGAACGACGACATCATCCTGTTCATCGACGAGATTCACACCATCGTCGGTGCAGGTGGCGCAACGGGGTCGCTGGACGCATCGAACATGTTCAAGCCTGCCCTTGCACGCGGCGAAATACAATGCATCGGGGCGACCACGCTTGACGAGTATCGCCAGTACATCGAAAAAGACGGCGCGCTTGAACGCCGGTTCCAGAAAGTGATCGTTGAACCGACATCGGTCGAGGAAACCATCACCATCCTGAACAATATCAAGAATAAATACGAAGACCACCACAACGTGACCTACACGCCCGAAGCCATCGAGGCCTGCGTGAAACTCACCAACCGCTATATGAGCGACCGGTTCCTTCCGGACAAGGCCATCGACGCCCTGGAC
>JAEWCF010000007.1 GCA_023390775.1 Bacteroidota bacterium
CCCCCGTACGCCAGCCCCCGCACCCCAAAAACCCACGGGCGCCCCGCCGGGCCCCCCTTCAAAAACAAAAAATTAAATAATAAGCCTAACTCTTTGCCCCGACGCCGTCAGCAACTCCAGCTGCACGCTCTGGTTGTCGTCAACCCTGGAAAGAGCCTGCGATACGGTTTCGACATCCACGGCCGGAACATTCCCGATCTTTAGGATGATGGCGCCTTCGAGTTCCTCGGCATATTGGGCGAGGCGCTCGTTGGTAACGCTTTTGATGCGCACGCCGGTGTTGACCTTGAACTTGCGTTTGTCTGCGGCGTCGATGTTCTCGAGCTCGAGGCCCTTGAACTCGGTGCTGATGAACTCCGATTTTGTAAGGGTCACCGGCACGTTGACCTGTTTGCCGTCGCGAATCAGCGTCACCTGGACTTTGTCGTTGGGGCGCTTGATGTTGATCGCGCCCCGAAGGTCGGCGTAGGAGGTGATCTCGCGACCGTCAACTTTGGTGATGATGTCGCCTTTGCGCAGGCCGGCTTTTTCGGCACCCGAATTGGCCGTAACTTTATTGATGTAGAATCCGGGAACATCGGGTATGCCCAGTTCTTTGGAGGCTTTGCTGTTTAGCTCTCCGCCCTCGACGCCAAGGATTCCGCGCTGCACGTTGCCGAATTCCATGATGTCCTCGACGATCTTGCGCGTGATGTTGGAAGGGACCGCAAATGAGTAACCTACATAGGATCCCGTCATTGAGGAAATCATCGTATTGATCCCGATCAGTTCGCCGTTGGTGTTTACCAGGGCACCGCCACTGTTACCGGGGTTGACGGCCGCGTCGGTCTGGATGAAGGACTGCAGCCCGCTTGAGTCCAGGTTACGGGCCTTCGCCGAAACGATTCCCGCCGTCACGGTCGAGTTGAGGTTGTACGGGTTGCCCACGGCCAGGACCCATTCGCCAACCTTGACATTGTCCGAATCGGCGAAAGTGGTGTACGGCAACTTGCCCTCGGCGTCGATTTTCAGGAGCGCGATGTCCATCTTGGAGTCGGTACCGATTAATTTTGCCTTGTAGGTCTTGCGGTTGTTGAGCGTGATTTCAAGGTCCTGTGCGTCCTTGACCACGTGGTTATTGGTCACGATATAGCCATCCTCGGAGATGATCACGCCCGATCCCGTTCCCACCTGTTCCTGCTGCTGCCCACCGCGGTAACCGTAAAAGAATTCGAGCATCGGGTTGGAAATGGTTCGGTAGGAAACGTTCTTGACGTGGACCACATAATGGACGGCCTTGTCGGCAGCCTCGGTAAAGTCAAGCAATTCGTTTGAAAGGCCCACGGGTCGGAGATAAGATTCGGCGGGTGCCTTGGTCACGATATTTTTTTGATCGCCAAAAACGGCATCGTCGTCAATGAACAATTTGTAGGCGCCCAACGTAGTCGCGCCACTCAATAGCGATACGAGAAATAAGCCTGATAAATTTTTCATGGTATGTCTTATTGTTTATGAATCCAACGTAAAATTATAGGGTTTGTTTTTCCGTAATTTTGCCTTTAACGCGTGTTTAACAACGGCTTCCGCGTGATTTATTTATATTTTTGCATGAATTCGCCAGCATGAAAATCGCGTTCAACAAATACCAGGGCACCGGCAACGATTTTATCATGATCGACAATCGCGGTGGCACGTTTCCCAAAAAAGATACCAGGCTGGTTCACAGGCTCTGCGACCGACGTTTTGGCATCGGTGCCGACGGACTGATCCTGATCGAACGTGACAAAATTTCAGATTTCGTGATGGTGTATTACAATTCCGACGGCAATCCGGGCTCCATGTGCGGCAACGGGGGCAGGTGCGCGGTAGCCTTTGCCAAATCGCTGGAACTTATCGGTGACGAAACGCTTTTCATGGCCGCGGATGGCCCGCACCGGGCGACGATCAATCCCGACGGGACTATTTCGCTCCAAATGAAGGATGTCGACAAAATCGAGGACAGGGAGGGCAATTGGTTCCTCGATACGGGTTCGCCGCATCATGTCCAGATGGTGCAGGCGCTAAAAAAGTTCCCCGTTTTCGCCGAAGGTTCCCGCATCCGCAATGAAGTTTACGGCCGCGAGGGGAGCAATGTCAATTTTGTGGAACCCGCCGGCGCCGGCATTTTTTCGGTCAGGACGTATGAACGGGGAGTGGAAGATGAAACGCTGTCCTGCGGAACGGGCGCGACAGCCGTGGCTCTCGCCATGCACGCTGCCGGAAAAACCGATTCCCAAACCGTGACCGTTCTTGTGCCGGGCGGGAAGTTGACCATCAGTTTTGAGGCCGTCAGGAAAAAATACACCAACATCAGGCTTGCCGGCCCCGCCGAATTTGTTTTTGAAGGTACCATCGAACAATGAATCTCAAAGGCGTCAATGTTTGGCTGCGAGCCCTTGAACCCGATGACCTTTCATTCGTCCATCGAATTGAGAACGACGAGCGCATGTGGGTTTTCGGGAATACAAGGACCCCTTATTCGCGGTTCGTGATCAGGCAGTATCTCGAAAATTCCCATCAGGACATCCACACGGCCAAACAGTTAAGGCTTGCCATCACGCACGCCGATTCCTTCGAGGCCGTCGGGCTTATCGACCTATATGATTATGAGCCGGTCCACAATCGGGCGGGGATCGGAATTGTGGTGGATGAACCCGCGCGGCGGGGCAACATCGGGTCGGAAGCCCTTCAGATCCTTGTGGAATACGCTTTTTCGGCACTGGGCATGCACCAATTATATGCGCATATCGATCCGGGGAATGAGGCGAGTGTGCGGCTTTTTGCTACTTTTGGCTTCCGGGAATGCGGGCGCAGGAGAGATTGGAACCTCGTGCACGGTCGTTACCGGGATGAATCCATTTACCAGTTGATCAATGAACATTAAAAAAGTAGTCGCAATTGTTTCGGTACTGGTCGTATCGGCGCTGATCATTTACGGATATCTGCTCTACCGGGATATCTTTTCGTCCAATACCAACTTCGAAGGAAAGGAAATCTATGTCCATATTCCCACCGATGCGACTTATGACGATGTGGTCAGGATCATCACCCCGATGGTAAAAGATGTGGACCGGTTCACGACGGTTGCCGATAAAAAGTCGTATCCGGGAAATGTAAAATCCGGTCGTTTCCTGCTCAAACGCGGGATGAACAGCAACGAAATCGTCAATGCGCTGCGGCAAAACGTTCCCGTCAACCTCGCATTCAACAACCAGGAACGCCTTGAAGACCTTGCGGGCCGCATTGGCAGCCAGATAGAAGCCGACAGCACGCAATTGATGGCCGCCTTCACCGACAAGCAGTTTTTGGCCGATACGGGCTTTACGCCGGAGAACGTGCTCAGCCTCTTCATCCCGAATTCCTACGAGATCTACTGGAATACATCAGCCGAGAAATTCCGCGACCGCATGGCGCGCGAATACCGGAATTTCTGGACCGACGAGCGCAAGGCTTTGGCCGGCAAGCAGGGGCTTACCCCCCTACAGGTTTCGGTTCTCGCATCGATCGTACATAAGGAGACCGTCAAACAGGACGAGCGCCCGCGGGTTGCCGGCGTCTACCTGAACCGCCTCAGGCGCGGCATGAAACTCGAGGCGGACCCAACGGTGATTTACGCCGTCAAAAAGAACGAAAACGACTTTAACCGCGTCATCAAGCGGGTTTTGTACAAGGACCTCGAAACCGATTCGCCCTACAATACCTATAAATACGAGGGCATTCCTCCGGGGCCGATCGCAATGCCGGACATTTCGGCGCTGGAGGCGGTACTCAAACCCGAAACGCACGATTACCTGTATTTCTGCGCCAGCGTGGAGCGATTCGGATATCATGAATTCGCCGAGACCGCGGCCGGTCACGAAGTCAATCGCCGGAAATACGTGGCCTGGATCAATTCGCAGGGAATCAAGCGATGAGGTTCACCGGGTGGGTCATTTTGCTGACGGGTTTTCTTTCCCATGCGCAATGGCTTGTACCGGCGGATACGCTTGATGTTAAACGGCAACGCACGGTCATGGTCACCGGTGCGGCGGGCTACGGCCTTGCGGTGGTCGCGCTCAACCAACTCTGGTATTCCGACCACGAGCGTTCCAATTTCAAACTCAAGAACGACAACGCGGAATGGCTTCAAATGGATAAGGCGGGCCATGGTTATGCCGGCTATCATTTGAGCCGGCTCGGCAGCGAGGCACTGGCCTGGAGCGGCTCATCGCAAAAGACACAGGTCATTGCGGGGACGGCATCGGCATTGGGGTTCCTCACGGCCATTGAAATTATGGACGGGCATTCGGCGCGTTGGGGATTTTCCTGGGGCGACATGGGTGCCAATGTGGCGGGAGCTGGGTTATTTGCCGGGCAGGAACTTTTATGGGACGAACAGCGCATCATTCCAAAATTTTCTTTTCACACTACTGTATACGCGTCAGAAAGGCCGGAAGCTTTGGGTGCATCGGTACCTGAGCAACTCTTCAAGGATTATAACGGGCAAACCTATTGGTTATCGGCAAACCTGCATGCTTTCGGCGTCAGGAAGGCGCCCAGATGGCTGAACGTGGCATTCGGGTATGGAGCCGAAGGAATGATTACGGCCAACGACGATCTGGTCAATACCGTATTCCTGCCGGACAAGGCACGATTTCGCCAATACTACATCAGCCTGGATGCCGACCTGACTAAAATACGGACGAAGTCAGGTGTACTCCGGACCCTTTTCTCCATTTTCAACACGGTCAAAATCCCCGCTCCGACACTGGAAATCAATGAGAAAGGGATTGTTAAATTTTATCCTGTGTATTTTTAGGATTAGTTTAACTCGTTGAAAATCAGTCTTCGGATATAAAGCCGTATTTTTGCCCTGTAGAAATTTCCTTACGGTGACAGCGGGGGAAGAAATTCACGGCATGATTAGAAAATGGCTATATTATACTTCAGTACTAGCGACAACGGTCTTTATAAGTTTCAGTTTTAGGTCTTTCGAAAGCCAAAAAGCACATGATTTTGCTCTCGAACCCGGCCAGCAGCAGGTCTGCATCTATCCGTCTCAGGACGACCACGATTACGAAAATCTAAACATCCCCTATACCGGCAAGTTCTTCGTCGGTTACAAAGAAGCACTCGCCTTCAAGGAATCTCAGGGTAAATATTCCAAAATAAATACTTTGGGTTACATGGGCAAGTACCAATTTGGTGCAACTACGCTCAAGTCCTTGGGAATCCATGATTCCACTGCCTTCATGCGCAGCCCCAAGTTGCAGGAAAAGGCATTCATCGCCCTTCTCTCAAAAAATAAATACATACTGCGGAACGAAATTGAGCGTTACAGCGGCAAAGTAATCGGAGGCGTCCTGGTCACCGAATCGGGTATTCTCGCCGCGGCGCATCTTGGTGGAGCGGGTTCGGTCAAGAAGTTTTTGAAAAGCCGGGGCAAGCGCGACATCCGTGACGATTACGGAAGTTCGATCAAGGGTTTCATGAAGAAGTTCGGCGGATACGAGACATCGGCCATCGTCGCCGACAGCAACGCCCGCGTTCGCACCTGATACCATCCGCTCCGGCGGATTTTTTTATGTTTTGTGGATAATGAAGATGGCCGGACGGTTGTGGAGGTCGGGCAGCTTTTTTTTCCAGGCTGATACCGGATATGTGCGGATAAATTCCGATTCCAGGGTTATGTCGGCGGCAATGCACAACAAGGTCTGCGGATGAAGCGATTGCAACAGATCTTCCAACAATTTGTTGTTCCGATAAGGAGTCTCGATAAAGATCTGAGTCTGGTTATGCTCCTGCGACCGTTTTTCAAAATTTCGCAAAGCAATTTTCTTCTCCGCTTTATCGATGGGCAAATAGCCGTTGAAGGCAAAACTCTGCCCATTCATCCCCGAGGCCATCAGCGCCAGCAGGATCGAGGAGGGCCCGACCATCGGGATGACCCTGATTTCCTTTTCATGCGCTAGTTTTACGATTGCCGCGCCTGGATCGGCAATGCCCGGGCATCCTGCTTCGCTCATCAACCCCACATGCCTGCCCGCGAGGCACGGTTCCAACATCGCCTCGTGTTCGTTTGGCAAGGTGTGTTTATTGAGAGGAAAGAGCCGCAGTCCCGCCTGTACCTTTGAGGGTTTGATCTGTTTGATGAACCTTCGCGCCGTCTTTTCCTGTTCCACGATATAGTCATCGATATAGTCCATGACGCGCGAAATCGATTCGGGCAGTACATCGGCCGGTACCGATTCTCCAAGCAGGGTCGGAATCAGATAAAGATTTCCGGTTTTCACGCAGGATGTTTTTCGAGCAGGTTCTTCGCGATGGCGTCACAGGCCTGGTCCAGCATTTTGTAGACGCTGTCAAAACCGTTGGCCATTCCGTAATAGGGATCCGGCACGTCGACGCGCTCGCCGGGGAATAGTACATCCAAAATCATGGATACCTTGTCGCGGTCGCGTTCATTCCGGGCGAGGGCAGTCACATCCTTGTAATTGCTGTAATCCATGACGAATATGTAGTCAAATTCGTCAAAATCGGCCGTGGTAAACAGCCGGCACTTTTGCCCCGAAATGTCCAATCCGTTTTTTTTGGCCGTGTCGATGGAACGGTGATCCGGCTGTTTGCCAACGTGCCAGTCTCCCGTGCCCGCCGAATCCACAATGAAACGGTCGGCCGGAAGTTTTGAGGCAAGCAATCCCTCGGCCAAAGGCGACCGGCAAATGTTGCCCAGGCATACCATCAGGAACTTGACAGCCATAAAAAGAAAGGGCTATAGAGATAGTTTTTTGTGGATATCGTCTACGAATTTCTTGAACTGCTTGTCGGTGGAAACCAGGTTGTCGACGGTCTTGCAAGCGTGAAGCACGGTAGCGTGGTCACGGTCGCCGATCTGCGAACCGATGTTGGCCAGGGAAGCTTTCGTGAATTTCTTCGCGAAAAACATCGCGAGCTGGCGGGCCTGGACCACATGGCGTTTGCGTGTCTTGGACTGAAGCGTGTCAATGTCGAGCTGGAAATAATCGGAGACGACCTTTTGGATGTAATCGATCGATATCTCGCGCTTGATGTTCTTAACGAATTTTTCGACGACATGCTTGGCAAGGTCCAGGGTCACTTCCTTTTTGTTGAAGGACGATTGCGCGATCAATGAAATGATGGCTCCCTCGAGTTCCCGGACATTGGTCTTGATGTTTCTCGCTACGTATTCGATAATCTCATCCGGCATCTCGACACCGTCGCGGTACAGGATGTTCTTGAGGATCGAAATCCGGGTTTCGTAGTCGGGTTGGTGCAATTCCGCCGAAAGCCCCCACTTGAACCTGGAAAGCAGCCGCTGCTCGATGTCCTGCATGTCCACCGGCGCCTTGTCGCTGGTGAGGATTACCTGCTTGCCGTTTTGGTGCAGGTAATTGAATATGTGGAAAAACACATCCTGCGTACCCGATTTTCCCGAAAGGAACTGCACGTCGTCAATGATCAGCACGTCTATCAGCTGATAGAAGTGGATGAAGTCGTTACGGCTGTTCTTCTTGACCGAGTCGATGTATTGCTGGGTGAAGATCTCCGCCGAAATATAAAGCACGGTCTTCTCCGGATATTTGTCCTTGATCTCCACGCCGATCGCATGTGCGAGGTGCGTTTTCCCCAATCCGACACCGCCGAAGATCAAAAGCGGGTTGAATGACGTCCCACCGGGCTTGTTGGCCACGGCCATCCCCGCCGAACGCGCCAGGCGGTTTGAATCGCCCTCCAGGAAATTGTCGAATGAATAATTGGCATTGAGTTGCGACTCGATCTTGAGGTTCCGGATGCCGGGAATCACGAATGGATTCTTTAGCTCGGGGCTGAGGTTCTTAAACGGCGCGTCCACTTCCTGAGACTTAACCGGGCTGCGATGGGCACTGGGCAACTGCTCCGTGAAAGGCTGCTTGTTGCCGTAGGTGTTTTCCATCTTGATTTTATAGAGTAACTTCGCGTTTTTCCCGAGTTCTTTGGTAAGGGCGACCTTCAGCAGTTTGACATAGTGTTCTTCAAGCCATTCGTAGAAGAATTTGCTGGGTACCTGGATGTAAAGTGCGTTATCTGTAAGCTCAACTGACTTAATCGGTTCAAACCAGGTTTTATACGCCTGATCCTGGATGTTGTCCTTTATAAAAGACAGACAATTCTCCCATACTGATTGCGCAGTTTTGTTCATAAAAAGACTAAAATTTCTAAATTTATTAAAGGTTATCCTACAAGCCAGAAAGGGTTCACTGCAGGACTTCGGGGAGAACAAATATGTGAACAAAAATCGTTAAAAAAAAATAAAAATCGGGTTGATTTTGTCGAATTTTCGTCTTATGATTCGCCTTCGGACCGGCTTGAAAACACAATATAAATTATGAGGGAACATCTTGTACAAATCCGCGTCAGGTATAGCGAAACAGATCAAATGGGGGTCGTCTATCACGGCAACTACATCCCTTATTTTGAGGTCGGAAGGGTAGAGTGGTTGCGCCGGCATGGAATCTCCTACAGCGAGATGGAAAAATCGGGCATTGCGCTGCCCATCGTTTCCCTGACGCTCAACTATAAAAAGCCGGCTCGGTATGACGACCTGATCACCATCCGCACCAAATTTAAAAGCCAGGAAACGGTCAAGATCGATTTTGATTGCGAGATCACCAACGAAGCCGGCGAGTTATTAACATCCGCCTATTTCCTGCTCGTCTTTGTGGACATCAAAACCGGCCGTCCCGTTGCGCCGCCACATTATATAAAGGAGCTGTTGGCAAAGCTCGGTCAATGACGATCAAGGGTGGTCCCGATGATGAGCCGGATGCCTTCTTCAAAAGATGCCGCTTGCCTCATCGGCACCATAACCTCCAGGACGCACTCCAACTCCATCGACTGGCTGGTGATGTCGGCCCGGTTTTCCCTGACGACCCACATCACCCGGCTAAGCTGTGCATATGTGGTGTGGATAGTGAACCCGGCTCGGATCTCACGTTCGACAATCTCACCATGTGTGAGCGCCATCTGTGCCGATGTGCGATAGGCCGCGATCAATCCGCCAACGCCCAATTTCACGCCGCCGAAATACCTTACCACGACGACCAGTATGTTGGTCAGGCCGAAAGATTGGATCTGTCCGTAAATGGGTGCGCCCGCCGAATGTGAAGGCTCGCCGTCGTCATTGGCGCGGTAAGCCATGTTGGTGGTGCCCAACTGCCAGGCGTAACAAAAATGAACGGCCCCGACATGCGTTTTCCTGAGCTGTTCCAGGATAGGCTTGACTTCGGCCTCATTCTCGAGGGGAAATGCGTATGAAATAAAACGGCTGCCTTTCTCCTTATGCAATTGTTCGGGAGCGGGCCGGGCAAGGGTCCGATAGGCGTGCAATCAAAGGAATTTTTTATTGAACAGTTCCGAAACGTCCTCCTGCCCGGGCTGCAGGTTCCACGTGCGCAGTCCAAGTGCCGCCGCCGAATCGGTATTCTCTTTTTTATCGTCCACGAAAAGCGTTTTTTCGGGGTCGAGCCCGTGACGGCTCATGATGGTCTCGAATAGCTTGGGGTCGGGCTTGCGCATCCCCATTTCATATGAGTAATACACTTTTTCGAAACATTGGTAAAAGTCCCGTGCGAAGGTCATCCCAACTTTGTGTTCGAAGCGGTCAATGTGGATCGAGTCGGTGTTGGTGAGGAGAAAAAGTCGGTATTTGCCTGAAAGCATCTGCAAAAATTCCAGGCGGTGCAACGGGAAATCGCCGATGAGGGCATTCCACGCCTTGCGGATCTCAAGAATGTCCGCGTGCGGGATTTTCTTTTGAAACCCCTCAAGAAAGGCGAGTTCGTCAATTTCGCCCACCTCGAACCGGTGGTTCAATTCTTCAATTTCGCCGTCCATTTCGGTCAGTCCGATCGCCGCGAACTCACGCGAGCAGGCCGCCTTGTCAAGGTCGATGAAAATGTCACCGAAGTCAAATATTATCGTGTCGATCATAATTGCGGTAAAAATAAAGCAGGTCCCCGGAAACCTCCTCACGTGAAACGGGAATCGCAGTAAACCCGGGGCCACGGATCCCCTCGCCGATAGTCCGCGGGCACCGGAACACACGGACTTCGTCCCAAAGTTTCTGGTCTATAAAGGCCTGCAGTATTTTCTGCCCGCCTTCCACCATGATTGAACAAATTCCGTGGCCGTACAAGTCCCGAAGGATGCCGGGCAAATACCGGCCCTCAAAACCAGTCGATTCAAATATAACATTTTCAATCTCACCTATGCGCCGCGCTGACGAAAAAACGATCGTTTTGCCCTTTTCAAACAATCGGCTTTGCGGCTTTACCTTACCGGATCGGTCCAACAATATCTTGACCGGTGAAGGGCCCGTCCAATCCCGCACATCGAGCGTTGGATCATCGGCGCCGACCGTTCCAGCACCCACGAGGATACCGTCTTCCTGCGCACGCCACTTGTGCACCAGTTGCCTGGAAAGAGGCGAGGAAATGTAAAAGGGGCCCGCCGAATCTTTCATCGAGGGCGCGATGAAGCCGTCGGCAGTTTCGGCCCATTTGAGAGTGATAAACGGCCTTTGATGCACCTGATTGGTAATAAACCGGCGGTTGATCTCCAGGCATTCGGATTTCAGCACGTCGGTGATGACCTCGATACCGGCTTCGCGCAGGCGGTCGATGCCTTTGCCCGCCACTAAAGGGTTCGGATCGGTACAACCAACGACAACGGTTCCGATTCTTTTGGAGATGATGAGGTCGGCACAGGGAGGCGTTTTCCCAAAATGGCTACAGGGCTCCAGATTGACGTAAAGCGTGGCGCCCGGCAGCAAGCTTTCGTCCCATACCGATGCGAGTGCGTTGACCTCGGCATGCGCGGTGCCTGCCTTTTGGTGCCAACCTTCTCCTATTATAGTATCTTTGTGGACGATCACACTGCCCACGAGCGGGTTGGGATAGGTTAACCCCAGGCCGTTTTGTGCGAGTTGAAGGCAACGCCTCATGTAGTGTTCGTGATCCACAACGCAAAAGTACACAGGAAAACCAATTTTATGCACACTGTCAACATCCGTGAAATCAGGGAAGAGGATGACGCCGAAATCGCACGGGTGATCCGCTCGGTGCTCGAGGAACATCAGGTACCCAAGACCGGGACCGCCTACGCCGACCCCGAACTCGACCACATGACATCGGCCTACGCCAATCCGGGAAGCGTTTATTTCGTACTGGAAAGGGACGGTGAGATCGTGGGGGGCGCCGGCATTGCGCCGTTAAGGGATGGCGGCCCAGGGGTCTGCGAACTCCAGAAAATGTACTTTCTCAGTGAGGTTCGGGGGCAGGGATTCGGTGCGCTTATGATGGAAAAATGCCTGCTGGCCGCACGGGAATTTGGTTATGCAACCTGCTATCTCGAAACGATGGAATACATGGAGGCCGCGCAGAAGCTCTACCGGAAATCAGGGTTTGAATACCTTTCGGGGCCAATGGGGGATACCGGCCATTGTGCGTGCGGGGTATGGATGTCGAAAGAACTATGAAAATCCGTGATTTCCGCGATCATTTCATTTCCGAACTAAGTCGTGTTTTGGAGCCCGACGAGGCAACCAGCATCTTCAACATTGTCCTGAAGGCCAAAACCGGAATGGACCGCTCACAATTGGCGTTGTCGCCGCAGATGGAATTCACGCTGGCCGAACTCGCCGAGTGGAAGGAAATCCTTGCAAGGCTCATCAAATTGGAACCCGTGCAATATGTTTTGGGCGAAAGCTGGTTTTTCGGCCGTCGCTTCGAGGTATGTGGCGATGTTCTGATCCCGCGCCCCGAAACCGAAGAACTCGTTCAATGGATCTTGGCAAGCGTAAAACCCGGTGACCGGCTCCTGGACATCGGAACGGGAAGCGGCTGCATCGCGATCTCGCTGGCTTTGGAAAAACCGGTGGAGGCGAGCGCGTTGGACGTTTCGGCGGAAGCGCTTCGGATCGCCAGGCAGAATGCTTCGGCGCTTGGCGCGAACGTGAATTTTATCCACGCCGACATCCTAAGCTTCGAAAGCCCGGAAAAATATGAGGTCATCGTCTCCAACCCGCCGTATGTCCGCCATCTCGAAAAAGCCGAAATTAGCGACAACGTGCTCAGGTATGAGCCGCACCTGGCGCTTTTTGTGGAGGACGACGATGCCCTGCTGTTTTACAGGGCCATCGCCAACTTTGCGAAAAAATCGCTTTCGCCCGGAGGCCAGCTGTTTTTTGAGATTAATCAATACCTTTCGGGTGAAACATCGGCACTGCTTCGCGAAATGGGATTCGAGAATGTTGAAGTCCGCAACGATATTTACCAGAACCCACGGATGATCCGGGCGGTGCGGCCCTATTCGTAACGCAAGGCCTCAATGGGGTCCAGGCGCGATGCCTTGACGGCAGGGTAGGAGCCCGACACGACCGCGACCACGAATGTCGTCGCAAAGGCGGCGAAGATCGCGCTCCAGGGTATGGTAAACGCAAATTCAAGGATGGCGGCAAAACCGTAGCCCGTCACGATCCCGAGCAGCATCCCGACAAGCCCGCCCAATTGCCCGATCACGAGTGTTTCGATAAAGAACTGCATCGCGATGGTGCGCCTTTTGGCCCCGAGCGCTTTCCTGACACCGATCTCGCGCGTGCGTTCGGTGACCGAAACCAGCATGATGTTCATCAGGGCGATCGACGATCCGAAAATGGTGATCACTCCTATCAGCCAGGCGGCATAACCCAGGTATTCCGTGATCGACAAGATCCGGTTGATGAGGTCGTCGCTTCGGGAAACCCCGAAATTGTTTTCCTCGACGGGATTGAGTTTGCGCACCCGCCGCATGGTGATGGTCGCGTCGTCCACCGCCTTGTCCAAAAACGACTTATTGTTCACCAGCACGCTCACCGAATAATTGATGTTGGGCGCGGTAAACAGCGATCGGGCGACCTGTATGGGAATGAGAACGCGAAGATCCTGGCTGTTGCCGAATGTGGACCCTTTTTCCTTCAAGACGCCGATAACCCTGAACTTCGCCCCCCGCACCGAAATCACCTTGTCAATCGGGTTGACATCTTTAAGCAGGCTTTTCGCGATATCCGAACCCACGACGCAAACATACGCGTTGTTTTTGATGTCAAAGTTGGTGAAGTTGCGCCCCGAAGTGATCTCGAGCCCGGAGTTGGCCAGGAAATATTCGTCGACGCCCATGATCTGGACCTCGGGATCGGTTTCTTTTGATTCGAATTTGATCTCCGCCGCGGTTGTAGCCGTGAACGATAATGAGGTATGCGCGTACGGATAGTCGAACTTATCGGCAAATGCCTTGGCCTCGGGATAGGAAATGATAGGGTTGACCTTGCGTTCGCCCCGGTCGCCGTCGAGCTGTTCGGTAATGTCGTACTGCGTGATGTTGAAGGTATTGGACCCCATCGACGCAAAATTGTTGGAAAGCGTGTTCTCGAGTGCCGAAACCACCGTCAGGATTCCGACCAGCGCCCAGATCCCGATGGCGATGATAAATACCGTCAGGATCGTGCGTAGGAGCTGCGTGCGGATGGAGCCCATCGCGATCCTGATATTTTCCCGGAGAAGTTTGAACATGGAAGCGGTTTGTGGGCACTAAAATACGGTTTTTTAGCTATCAGCTGTCAGGTGTCAGCCATCAGTTTGTCTTCGGGCCGCCCGGAGGTTTGGCGGACAGGAATCTTTAGATGTTGAGCAGTTAACCGAATACGATCTCAATTCCGATCATCCGGATAACCTACATTCAAAATTCAAAATTCAAAATTCAAAATTTATTCATTCTTCCCGATATTTGCCGAATGGCACAAAAACCTTCGATCCCAAAGGGAACACGTGATTTTTCACCCAACGAGGTCGCGCGTCGGCAGTACATCCTGTCGGTCATGCGCGGCCATTTTGAACGTTTCGGATACCAGCCCATCGAGACGCCTTCTTTCGAGAACAGCGAGACCCTTATGGGGAAATACGGTGACGAAGGCGACCGGTTGATTTTCAGGATACTGAATTCGGGCGATTATTTGGCCAAGGCCGATGCAACGGCACTTGCGGCCGCCGATTCGGGTAAATTGGCAAATTCCATTTCCGAGAAGGCGCTTCGCTACGACCTTACCGTTCCTTTTGCCCGGTATGTCGTCCAGCACCGCAACGAGATCGAATTCCCGTTCAAGCGCTACCAGATCCAGCCGGTTTGGCGCGCCGACCGTCCGCAAAAGGGGCGTTTCCGCGAGTTCTACCAGTGCGATGCCGATGTCGTCGGTTCCAGATCGCTCTGGCAGGAGGTGGAACTTGTCCAGTTGTACGATGCGGTCTTCACTTCGCTTGGGCTTTCAGGTTGTACGATCAAGATCAACAACCGGAAGATCCTTTCAGGGATCGCGCAGGTCATCGGTGCCGATGATAAACTCGTGGATTTTACCGTGGCCCTTGACAAATTGGACAAGATCGGCAAGGAGGGCGTACAAAACGGTATGTTGGAGAAGGGAATTTCGGCCAAATCGATTGCCCGTTTGGAACCTCTTTTCAGCTTTACCGGAACCGTCGGTGAAAAACTATCGCAATTGGAAACGCTGTTAGCCGGTTCCGAACAAGGAAAAACCGGTATCGCCGAACTGCGTTTCATCAGCGAAAAGGTCGAATCGCTCAAACTAAATTCTTCACGGCTTGAACTCGATGTGACTTTGGCGCGCGGCCTGAACTATTACACGGGTGCGATCCTCGAGGTTTCGGCTCCCGAAGGCGTTGCGATGGGATCCATTGGCGGTGGCGGGCGATACGATGACCTTACGGGAATCTTTGGGCTGAAGGACGTGAGCGGGGTGGGCATTTCTTTCGGGCTTGACCGGATTTACCTGGTGATGGAAGAACTGGGGCTGTTTCCTGCCAATGTCTCGGTGACGCCACAGGCCCTGTTCCTCAATTTCGGTGAATCGGAAGCCTTGTATGCCCTGCAGGCGATCACGCATCTTAGGCAGTCCGGCATACGCTGCGAACTCTATCCGGATAACGCAAAGGCGGCAAAGCAATTCCAGCACGCCGACAAGCGCGGCATTCCCTTCGCGGTGCTTTGCGGAAGCGAGGAGGTTGAGAAAAATCTATATGCGGTGAAAAATCTTTCCATGGGAGAACAGCATCAGGTGGATCTTCAGGGCCTTCTTTCGGCCTTGAAGCAATAAAACCAAAAACCCCTCACGTCGAGGGGTTTTCTTTGGGTCTTTTTGTGGGGCAAAAAGAGGAAAAAATATTATTTGATCACGATCTTCCGGCTCATGTCGCCTTTGGTTGTCGCAACTTTTACGATATAGGTTCCGGTGCTTACCGCGTTTACCGGCATCGCAATAAATTCCCGGTTGCCGTCGGTAACGGCGAGGGACGCGATTTGCTGGCCCAGCATATTGTAGAGCATGACGGCCTGGACTTCTTCATCCTGCAGAGTGTTGCGGACGTTGAGCACTGACGCATCGTCGTTGTAGGCCACTTCGATGGCATTGTCCCAGGCATTGTGGTTGGTTCCCAGGGAAGTCCCTTGTGTAAACCTCAGGCTGAAGCGGTTGTCATGCGTCCCTTGCGGCAGCGCGATTTCAGCAACACCCTGCGAAATGTCGTGATAGATTCCCGTCAGGTTGTCGTGGATGTAGACCGGCGTGCCGGCAGCGAAATTTTCGGTGCCGTCAAGCGTGAATTGTACATTTCCGGCGGTTGCTGCCTTGACGCCGATTGGGAACACCATCTGCGTATTGAACTGCCCTTCGCCGCGGATCACCAGTTTCTGGTAGCCGTGCACGAAGTACATATCGTTGGGCTGATTGTCGATATGGATGGCATCGTAGCCCGGATCGATGGCGGCCGACGCGAGATTGTCCATAAACCCGATCAAAACCTGCCGGTGGTAATTATTCGCCGAATTGTACCCGATGCGCACCCGTGGGAAGGTGTCTTCCTCAAAAACATCTTCATCATTATTCAAAAGCGGTGATGCCGCCAGCGCATTGTCCGCGCGGAACATCACGTTGGAATCGATGTTTTCCTCCCGGATAAAGGCGCGCTGTGCGTTGTTGAAGGTAACGGTTCCGCCCGTTGCGCTTCCCGCGATGAAGAAGCCCTGGCCAACGGGGATGAACCTTCCCGGAACCCGCGTGCTGCTGCCCAATCCGCTGACTTCGGCAGGAGAGACGGGAGGAGTTCCGCCCACGAGGGTCCTGGCGGCATATCCGCCCTGGTAATCCTGCAGCGTGTGGGTGTTGTTCGTGGAGAAGTGCTCCCAAAAATAGAGCGTTCCGGTGGTGCTCGCGGCGTTTTGGGCAATGAAGGCATTCGCATCCATCGCCGACGCATACGGATTCCCGCAAAGGTTGAGGTTGTTAACAGCTACCGTTGAGGTGATCGTGCCATTGTGAGGCTTCCCGACAAAAACATAGTTCTGGGTCGGGGTGGACGCGTTGCTGCCCTTGAGCGTGAAGCCCTGGCCGGCCTGAAGCGACCCGTTTGGCCCAACCGATGCCCAATTCGCGTAACTGTTGTTGACGTTCTGGAATTTGAATATCCAGTAGCCGCTGAGGGTGATGGGGCTGGTCGCCGATCCGTTCAGTCCCGTGGTCCACGTGATGTTTTGCGGGTTCGCGGGGTTTGTCCCGTCCTTGAATACCGACGCCAATGTATAATTGTTGTTATTGGTCGTCGCATTGATGGCACCCACCGGCGATGACCAGTAATTGTAATTCCATTTGTTTGAGGTACCCTGTTGGTCGCGCTCGATGTGGCCGGCGCTCGATGCATCGAGGTCGCTGCCGGATGTCTGGACGAGTTGCGAGCGTCCCTGCAGGTCGAGTTTCCCGTCGAGCTTCAAATACCAGGTATTGCGCATAGCCGAATGGTTGTCCATCACCACCGTTACGCCAGGCTCGATGAACAGGCCAAGATCGGTATTGTTATAGGAAAAGGCCATGTTGTGTTTGATCTTCAGGATCGACCAGTCATAGGTGAGGACGTCCATTCCGTTTACGAAATTGTTCTGGCTGACCGCCTGGTCCACCGGTGCGGCGATGGTCGTCTCAAATGGCATCGGGGCCAATTGCCTGCGGATATTCTTGACATTATAGATCCTCGCCAGAGTGGCGGCTGTGCCCTGGTCAATGGCGCTCGTGGTGTAGTTGTCGATGACGTCGCCTTTGTAAGCATCCATTCGGTAATAGGCGATCAGGTTGGCCCACAATGCCGACTCGATGTCCTTGGGGATCACTTCCCCGCGGATGGCCGAACCATTCTGCCTGATTTCCTGGTAGACCATTTTTTGCAGCTGGTCCTCGGTCAGCGCCGTGTTGAAGGCTCGCGCCTCGTCGATGGATCCGTTGAAGTACTCGGTCGCCGTCGCGCCGTGGCGGCCCATCGAAAACTTGGCCGTACTGGCGTGCAGGGCGCCGGCAAGGGTTCCGCTGTTTGAGGAATTCTCCATCTGGCCATTGACATAAAGCGTCAGTTTTGCGGCCGAACCGGCTCCGTCATAGACCGCCGCCACGTGGTACCAACGGTCGGGGACCAGGTCTGTGCTGTAAGTGATCGAAACACCTTTGGCGGTTGCCACGAGTTTGTTTCCGCCGGAGGTTGCTACCCGAAGGTTGAAATTGTCCTGTCCCATCACAAATCCCGTCGCATTAAAGGCCGGGTTGAGCTTGATCCAGCCCATCAACGTCGATTTGGCGAGTCCACCAAGAATCTGCGTCGATTCGGCATAATCGTTTCGACCGTCCAGATCCAGGTATAATTTGGTGTTGAGGTTGCGCGGCGATCCCAGGGCAGCCGTGGTCGAGTCGAAATTGTCGTTGATCCCGTC
>JAEWCF010000012.1 GCA_023390775.1 Bacteroidota bacterium
CGACTGACGACTGACGACCTTTATAGTGGCTAGTAGCTAGTGGCTTGTGGCTAGAAGAAAGAAGTACCGTCCATTCGGGCTGACCCCAATCAAGCTGACCCCTGACAGCTGATAGCTGATAGCTAAAAAACCGCCTCTCGGCGGTTTTTTTTACATCTGTGCGGGATACTGTATCTGGTAATCCTCAGGTTTGATTTCGTTGAAATTGGCGCCGTAGGTTTCCTCGATCGCCTTGAGGAATTCGTTGGCGATAAGAGCGTAGCCGCGAGCCGAAGGATGCACCCCGTCAAGCGAGAATGCGCCGCCGGTCACGAATGAGGCGGTCATGTGGAACGTCCCAAAACGGATTCCGGTCGAGGCGAGTTGTTGCAAAAGCGCGTTGGCGTCAACAAATGCAAGTCCTTTGGCATCTGCGATGGATTTTATCGAGGCGTTGAAAGCATCGGTAGCTGTCTTGACCTCTGCGACCTCGTCTTTTGAAAGCACCCAGTTGTCGGCAAGCGGCACCGAGACGCCGTTGACCATCATCGGGTTTCCGCCTACGGTGGTTCCAATAAAGTTGCGCGCCGGCAATACGATCAGGTCCTGCGCTGTGGCCTCGCGATAAGACGGGATCCCAAACGCCGAAAGGTTGGTCAGGTAAGAATCCACGATCACCACGGCATTATTTCCCGCGGCGAAGTTGATGGTCCTGCGCGTCGCCTCCTCTTCGGTAATGGCCCCCAGCGACACAGCCGTTTGAAGGCCGTTGTTGTAGACCGCATAACCGGCGTTCAGCTGATTGCCCGTTGTTTCATCAAGCGGGACCGGGTTATAAGGAACGGTCCTGAAAAATGGAATCGACGTCACGTAAGGAAGGTTGGCCACAACGCCCTTTGCTCCGTTAGCCGTCAATTGGTCCACGAGTGTTCCGTAAACCTGGCCGAAAACGCCCGGGTCCGTGATGTCGTTGCTGCCGTAACTCGCAGGATTAGGGTTGCCTGCCTGGTTAGTGCCGACACCTCCCGAAGTCGCGTAGGACAACACATCGTTATTGCCGATCCAGAGCGAGAAGAACGTCGGGTTTTGGGCTACCGCATCGCCGATGACACTTGCCGTGGCCGAAGAGGCAAACCTCGCAAAGTACGGATTGGCCTGTCCGGTCGGGACGCCGGCAATGTTTCCGTAACCGGGCGCAAGCAGGTGGAAACTTTTCGCTCCCGGAACGCCCATATTGTTAACGGGGCCGGCCACCGTTTGGGTGATATCGGTCATCGGGGTGGCGGGAAGCGGCCCAATCTGGGGAGTTCCCCCCGCGAAACCAAGGATGGCCAGGCGCGGCCCCTGGATGACGTTTCCGCCAAGCAAAAGCCCGCCAATGTTATCGGGACCGACAAAAGGCACATTGAACGTTCCTCCGCCAACCATCGCAAATTGCTGCGCGAGGATGTTGGGATATGAATTTTCCTGCCCTTTCCTAAAAAGTGCATTGTCGCTAAACCCGGCCGTCAACGAATTTCCCAAGGCCACATATCGGGTGAAATCGGCGGTGCCGGCGCTAAGCGGTTCTTCGGTGACAGTGCCGTTATCGTCGTCGCTGTCGCAGGCCACGAAGCCCAGTGCGAGCAACATCAGCCATTTATAATTCTTTATCATGATTGTCAATTTTTAAAATTAGGGATTGATGGTCCACTGTACATACCACATATTTCCGATCTCTCCGGCCCCGATGACCTGGATGTAGTCTTCCCCAAACAGGTTCGCGCCACCCACCTTGACCATCGATTTCCATTTCGGGATCGAATAATTCACCTGCGCATCGAGCACGGTGTTCTCCGGAACGATTCCGTCAGCGAAAGACGACTGCCAAAGGTATTCGTCGTTCCAGCGGACGTTTACGTTGAATCCGAAATTCTTGAACGCCTTCGGATTGCCAAGAGACGCTTTCACGCGGTGGCGCGGGGTGTTGAAACCGGCCACGAAAGCGGGGTCTTTCTCCTGGTCGAATTCAAACTGCGCGTGGTTGTAATTGACGCCGAGTTCGTAATCCTGGTAAATCTTCCGGGTCGCGCCCACACCAAATCCAAACGATGAAACCGTTTCGGTAGTATTGGAATACACCTGGAATACGCGGCGGTCACCATTGGCAATTGCCTGAAGTCCAAGTTGCGCATCGGTTTGCGTAAAATCGGTTCCGACTTCGCCGTAGTAAGGTTTCACCACGCGCGAAGAGCTCATGAAGTCATTGTAGATATTGTAATACCCGTTGATGTCGATGGAAAACGCATTCCCGATCACCGACTTGTAACCGACCTCAAAGGCCTTGACCTGCTCGGGTTTCACGATCTTGACATTGGCGATCTCGAGGTCGGCCGGATTTTGTGAAATCGCAAATCGCTGTACCGAAGGAAGCGTATAAAGGTTCGTGTTGTAGGCGTCGTTTCCGGTAAGGGTCACGGTTGCCGGCGCGCCGAGTGCCTGTCCGGCGAGACTCACGGGCATTTCCTCGACATAGCGGTCAAGGTTGTCCGCTGCCGAACCGATCAGCGCGAAAGGCCCTACGTCAAGACCGATGTACTGATCCTGCGTGGTCGGGTTGCGGAAACCGGTCTGGAAGGAAGCGCGGAAATTGTGGTTCTTTTGCGGCCCAGCCGAATATACGAAAGAGATCCTCGGCGAGAACTGTCCGTCAAAATTTTGCGACTTGTCATAGCGGACCGATCCGGTGAACTTGAGCCGCTCCTGCGCGAATTTCTTTTGGAACTGTGTGTAGATTCCGTATTCCTCGTATTCGATGGAACCGTCGTAATCGGTGAAGATGGTCCCTTGCGAATTAAGGTCGTAAAGACGGAACGATCCGCCGACTTGGATTTCCGCGAAGTCAATGAGTTCCTTGAAATTGTAGTTGACATCGGTGTGGTAAAGCTTGGACTCGTCGATGAACTTTGCACCGTTTTTCAAATCGGGGTTGGCAATAACCGTATTGAGTGCGTTGTTGAACTCGGGAGTTCCGGGCTCAAAACGGGGAAGCCTCGGCGCATCGGGATTGAGCGGGTCGATGTAAGGCGCAATAGGCAGCGCGGGCATGCCGGCCGGGAATCCGTTCGTGTTGGCAAAAGTACGAGCGTAATTGGCGGCCGTATTGGCATCGAACCCGAACAAGGCGCTTGAAAGCTGGTAGGCCGTCGCGTAGTCGGTGAACCAGTTCTTGTCCGGTTTGGCAAGGCGGTTCACGTTCCAAGCGGCAAAACGCATGTCATAGGAATCACCGGCATCCTCGTCGGTGACATAGGCGCGGACAAAGAAATTGCGGTTTTTGACCTCAATCTTGGCCTGGTTCAGGAAGAAATTCTTGAGCGCATAGCGGTTTGCTCCCTGATAAATCGTGTTCCCGAAGCCCAGTTTGTACTGCCCGATGATCTCGAAATCATTCTCCCACGGCTTGTAATGCAGAGAGAAATCGGCTTTGACGCTTTCAATCTTGTTGTCGCCCAAATCCTGTTCGCGGTAACCGGTGCGGCTCACCTGTCCCACATTCGGGATAAAGGTCGTGACCTCGTCGCCGTAAAGGTTGAGCCCGTCGTAGTTCGGGTTGTTTTCGTGGCCGATGGTTCCGCCGGTCATGCTGCGGGTATCGTTGGCGATCCATTCGGTCGCGCGCAGGTAATTGAAGTTGACTTTACCGGCAAACTTGGATGTGAAGGCGTGCGCCGCCCGGAATCCGAAGTCATAATAATCATTTGTGCCCGCCGCATCCTGCGAGGTCTTCCCATATTTGAAATACGTGCTGATGCCCTGCGAGGTAAACGGATTCTTGCTGTTCATGAACAGGATGCCGTTGAAGGCGTTGGCGCCATAAAGTGCCGACGAAGCACCCGGAAGAAGTTCCACGCTGGCGACGTCGAGCTCCGAAAGCCCGATCAGGTTTCCGAGTACGAAGTTGAGCGCAGGCGATGAATTGTCCATTCCGTCCACGAGCTGCATGAAACGGGTATTGGCAACGGTGGCAAAGCCACGTGTATTGATCGATTTAAACGATAGTGAACTTGTGTTGAAGTGTACTTCCTTGAGGTTTTCAAGCCCGTCGTAGAACGATGGCGATGAAGTGTTTCGCACCTCGGCGGGCCCCATACGCTCAATGGTCACAGGGGATTCGAGTACCCGCTCGGGGGTCCTTGACGCCGAAACGACGATCTCGTTAAGCAGCGTCTGCTCCTCCTGCAATTGTACCGATACACCCGTCAGCGACGTAACCGAGACGGTCTGCGTGGCATACCCGACGTTGGTCACCTCGATCTCAAACGGCGGCGTCAGCGCGGTGGACAGGGTAAATTTCCCTTCGGAATCGGCTACGGTGCCGGCATTCTCCCCTACAACCCGCACGTTGGCGCCGGGAACGGGAAGGCCGGCCGCGTCGGTCACGGTACCGCTGAGCGAGTTTTGTGCAAGCGCGCCGAGGCCAAAAAACATCGACACGATCAATAAATACACTTTCATGTAAGTTCAGTTATTTGGTTAATGCCCGAAAAGTACAAACATTTTCAATCTCTCTTAAAAAAGTCATAAAAAAAGCGAGAAAAAATCTCGCTTTAGTGTCGAAGGTCGAATGTCAAATGTCGAACGACCTCTTCATATCTTGTTGAGCCTATTCGACCGTGACCGACTTGGCCAGGTTCCGGGGCTGGTCAACGTTACAACCGCGCATGACGGCGATGTGGTAGGACAGCAGTTGCAACGGAATCGTGGTCAACAGCGGCGAAAGTGCATCGGCGGTCTCGGGCACTTCGATGACGTATTCGGCGAGTTCCCGAACCTGTACATCGCCCTTTGTAACCACCGCAATGATGCGTCCCGAACGCGACTTGATTTCCTGGATGTTGCTCACGACCTTGTCGTAATGCCCTTGCTTCGGCGCGATTACGATGACCGGCATGTGCTCGTCGATAAGGGCAATGGGACCGTGCTTCATTTCGGCGGCGGGATAGCCCTCGGCGTGAATATAAGAGATCTCTTTTAGCTTAAGCGCGCCTTCCAGTGCAACCGGGAAGTTGTATCCGCGTCCCAGATACAGGCAGTTTGGAGCATCCTTGAATTCGGCGGCGATGGCTTTCGCGACGTCGTTTGTCTCCAGCGCCTCCGCAACTTTCTCCGGAATGACCTCGAGCTCCTGAAGGTACCGGTGGAAATCCGAATTTGACAGCGTGCCCTTGGCCTTGGCCAATCGAAGCGCGATCATGGTCAGCACCGTAATCTGCGTGGTGAAGGCCTTTGTCGATGCGACCCCGATCTCGGGACCGGCATGCGTATAGGCCCCGGCATTGGTCTCGCGCGAAATCGATGAGCCGACGACGTTGCACACGCCGAAAACGAAGGCGCCGCGCTCCTTGGCAAGCTTGATGGCGGCCAAAGTATCGGCGGTTTCGCCCGATTGCGATATCGCGATCAGGATGTCGCCTTTATTGATGACCGGGTTCCTGTACCGGAACTCCGAAGCGTATTCAACCTCTACCGGAATGCGGGCAAATTCCTCAAAAATATACTCGGCGACAAGGCCGGCATGCCATGAAGTTCCGCAGGCGACAATCAGGATCCGATCGGCGTTGAGGAATTTCTCGAGGTTATCCTCGACACCTGCCATCTGGATGATTCCTTCGTTGGCCAAAAGTCGGCCCCGGTAAGTATCCTTGATCACGGCGGGCTGCTCATAGATTTCCTTCATCATGAAGTGTTCATAGCCGCCTTTCTCTATTTGTTCGAGGTTCATCTGCAATTCCTGCACATACGGATCCACGAGCGTATCGTCCTTGATCTTGCGGACCTTGAGCGGCTTGTGCATGCGCACGACAGCCATCTCTTCATCCTCGAGGTAAATCGCGTTGGCGGTGTACTCGATGAACGGCGACGCATCCGAAGCGATGAAAAACTCATCCTTCCCGATCCCGATCGCGAGAGGGCTTCCTAGCCTCGCCACGACGATCTCGTCCGGTTTCTTGCGGTCAAATACGCAGATGGCGTAGGCTCCGACGACCTGGTTGAGCGCGACCTGCACGGCCTTGCCCAGTTTGAGGTTGTCCTTGCGCTGCACGTCCTCAATGAGGTTGACCAACACTTCGGTATCGGTGTCCGAATGGAATTTGTATCCGCGTTTCTCGAGTTCCATTTTAAGCGGCCCGTAGTTTTCGATAATCCCGTTGTGGATGATCGCCAGGTCGCCCGAATTGGACAGGTGCGGGTGCGAGTTCACGTCATTTGGAACCCCGTGGGTCGCCCAACGCGTGTGCCCCATCCCGATCACGCCGGTGGTAGAGATTTCCTTCTCGGATTTCGCCTCAAGATCGGAAACCTTTCCCTTGGTCTTGGAAAGTTTGATTTCGTTGTCATACAACATGACCCCGGCGCTGTCATAGCCCCGGTATTCCAGCCTTTTAAGGCCTTTGATGATAATCGGGTATGCCTCGCGGTGTCCGATATAGCCTACAATTCCGCACATACGTTAGAGTTTAGTTATCAGTGGGTTTTCTTTTGGTATAATAGATTTCGAGCTTGAGCCTTTTGTCGTCCGGGACAGAGGCGTCGGTTCCATAAAGGAACGTGCCGAGCGGGTTCATCACCGAGGCCGACGGAACAAAATTGTTGCTCACGGGATTCGGGTTCCGCTGTTTGGCCATGTCGATGATGTTGATGCTCTCGGTAACCGATAGCCCCAGCCGCACATTGGTGGAGTCGGGCGCCTTGACCAGGTTCCGGATGTAATTGGTGATCCGGACCTTGTAATTTGTGGTCTGTCCGTTGACGCGTTTCACAAGGCCGCCGTGAACGGTCTTGCCGCTTTTTATGCCACCCGTCGAATTGTCGAGGTAATAATCAACCACCGGCCTTTTGTTGGTGAGGTCGTAGAGGTAGATACGCTCGGGTTCAAGCGCGGGCGCGACAGTGTATTCGGGATCCTTGACGATGTTGAACGTGAGGCTCGCCTCATTGATCATCCACTCGTTTTCGCGCATGGCCTCGAGTTCGTCGGCAACGCCATCGCCATCCTCATCAGGGCCAAAAAGGTCAATGACGGCTATGGAACCCTCCCCTCCCTTAAGCGCCAAAAATGGATGGCCGTCCACAGGGTCGAAAGGCTGTGAGAGTGCCGTTGCATAATGCGGCCCGGCATTGTCGTTCTCAAGCAGGCTCACGGTATTTCCGGCCAGATTCATCACAAACTCCTTGTCGATTCGCTTGGGATTGCCATCGTCGCCGATGATCGGTTGAAAATTGGAATCGAGCTGGGTTTCCTTGTATTTGATGGTGATGGTCCCCTCGCGGAAATTCATCATGGCAAGTTCGCCCGGTTGCCCGTTTGGCGTCACCTTGAAATACAACCCCCTGAAATAATTCTTGAAGGCATTGTTGCTGCTCAGGATACCGTCGGGAGCATTGAAAATCTTGCCGGCGAAAAAATCATTGTTGAGCGATACGCGCAGCCCCGGACGGGTGCGCTTGGTCGTCGTGGTTCCGTTTGTGTTGGTAACCTGCTCGGTATATTCGTTGCGCCCGAAGACAAAATTCTGGTTCTGGCTGATCTCGCCATTATTCAGGACCAGCGGGTTGATGGATGAGAAGATCTCGGTGCCCTGGTTGGAGTAATACCGTTGATTTTCCTGTTCGCCTTCGGTGTTGTACTCAAAATCGCGCAGGAAATAATTGGACTCGTGGATGGCCAGGTTGATGCTTGAATTCGGCGATCCAAATATCGAATCGAGTTCGTAAACATGGCTGCCGTCGGAGTTGGTGCTCTTCAGTGTGGAGAAATACGGAACATAAAGAGTGGTCGAGACGATTTCGGGATCCGTGTCGTAGGTGTCGAAAAGCGGATTCAGGCTCTTGATCTCCAACTGCGTCACGAAACTTGCAACGGTGCGGCCCAAAACGGGATTTTCAAGAACGCCAAGCGGATTGACCGGCAGGTTGTTTGACTGGACCGGGCCTGTCGGGACGGTATTGGCGACTATGCTGAAGGTGTCGTCTTTTTCAAAAAGGAAATGGTCCTCGCCTACGATATCGGCGCCAATCTCGTTAAAATCTTTGTCGCACGAGGCAATCAAAAAAGCGGCAACCGCTGCCGCCGGAATCCTCATGAAGGAATTAAGGTTCATCTTCGTCATTCTTACTGTGCCAGCATTTCCCTGTAGAATGCGGTATATGCTTCGGCGAATTTTTCTTTGGGAGCGAAAGGTAAAAAAGGTTTGCCCGTCGATTCTATATATTTTGTTAAACTTGGAGACAGCGTTTCGGAGCCCGCGATCACCGCATCGGAGTGCGCCACCGTCACCTTGATGATGTTTTCGTAGTCGGGCGTGGCAAGGTCGGCGATGGCCTCGTCTGGGATCTGGTCAAACTTCACCTTGTTGAGCATGCCCATGTCCAGCGTCCCGTCAAACCCCTGGCTGTACACCGAGGTCACGATCTTGGTTTGGGCAAACAACGCCTCGTCCTTGTAGTAATGCTTCATGTAAACGGGCAGCATGGCCGCCATCCATCCGTGGACGTGGATGATGTCGGGGACCCAGTTGAGCTTCTTCACGGTTTCAACGACGCCCTTGGCAAAAAAGATTGCGCGTTCGTCGTTATCGGGATACAGGACGCCTTCCTCATCGGTAAAGGTGGCCTTGCGCTTGAAGTATTCGTCGTTGTCGATAAAGTAAACCTGGATCCGCTCCTTTGGGATCGAAGCGACCTTGATGATCAGGGGCATGTCCAGGTCATTGACCACGAGGTTCATACCCGAGAGACGGATCACTTCATGGAGTTGGTGCCTTCTTTCATTGACATTGCCGTAGCGCGGCATGAAGATCCTGATCTGACCTCCCTGGTCGTTGATCATCTTGGGCACATCGTAGGACATCAAGGAAACTTCATTTTCGGCCAGGTATGGCACTACTTCAGACGATACATACAAGATCCTCTTATCCTCCATCTGCAATTCGTATTTTGTTCATTGGCAATAAAAAACAGGCAAAATTACTAAAATTTATGCAGTTATGAACCAAACCCGTAAGTTTGCACCGCATTTTAACCCCATTTGAATGCTCGTATTCCACAGGCCCGCCGAACTTTCGGCCCACCTCCACGGCGGCAAGGGCGGCTCGATTGGTTTTGTCCCGACGATGGGCGCACTGCACGACGGGCATCTGTCATTGCTCAAAGCATCCCTTGAAAACAATGAGAGGACCGTCATCAGCATCTTTGTCAACCCGACGCAGTTCAATAACGCCGACGACCTCGCGCACTATCCACGTACCCTTGAAAGCGACCTTGCCAAGATCGGCAAACTGGACAAAAACATACTCGTTTTCGCGCCTGAAGTCAAGGATATGTACGGCGATGCGGCCACTGCCGAAAAATACAGCTTCGGCGGGATCGAGAACGAAATGGAAGGCCGGTTCCGCAAGGGCCATTTCGACGGCGTGGCGACCATCGTCAAAAGGCTTTTCGAAATCGTAAAACCTACCCGGGCCTACTTTGGCGAAAAAGATTGGCAACAGCTCCAGATCGTGCGCACACTCGTCGAAAAGCACCGGATTCCGGTGGAGATCGTCGGTTGCCCCATCTTTCGCGAAGAAAATGGCCTCGCCATGAGTTCGCGCAACGAGCGGCTGACCCCCGATGAACGCAGCCGCGCCTCGGTCATTTACAAGGCGCTCCAGTCGGCACGCGAAAAATTTTCGACGCAGAGCGCACAAAAGATCCGGTCGCAGGTGGAGCAGATGCTGCAGTCGGTCCCGGGGATTTCGCTGGAATATTTTGAGGTCGCCGATGAAAAAACGCTGCGGCCCGTCAAACGCAAGAGCAAGAAAAAGAAGTATCGCGCGTTTATAGCGGTGCTGGTCAACAAAATCCGGCTCATCGACACGATTGCACTAAATTAATTACCTTTGCCCCATGCAAGTCCACGTTGTAAAATCCAAGATCCACCGCGTAACCGTCACCGGCGCCGACCTCAATTACATTGGCAGCATCACCATTGACGAAGTGCTCATGGAAGCCGCCAACATCATCGAGGGCGAAAAGGTTTCCATCGTGAACATCAACAACGGCGAGCGCCTCGAGACTTACGTGATCAAGGGCAACCGCAACAGCGGCGAGATTACCCTCAACGGACCGGCCGCGCGCAAGGTTCACAAAGGCGACGTGATCATCATCATCGCCTATGGGATCCTGGACATGGAAGAGGCCAAGAGCTTCAGGCCCAGCCTGGTGTTCCCCAACGAAAAAGACAATTCCCTGACCTGATTTGGAACCGAGCACTCCGGACGGGAAATTGGGTGGCCCACCGGGGAAGGCGCGCCCGCTGATATCGAAGGCGCTTTCGATTGCCCTGCCGCTCATTCTCGGATTCGCGCTCATCATCTATAAGTACCGGCAATTCACTCCCGCGCAGATCGAGGAAATGCGGGGATACTTCACTTCCGCCGATTATTTTTACATCAATCTTTCCCTCGTCATCGCGGTGCTGGGCTATCTGTCCCGCGCCTACCGATGGAAATTTTCGCTCAACCACATGGGTTATGATTCGCGGTTTGCAAACAACCTGATGGCAGTGTGCATTTCCTATTTCGTCAATCTCACGATTCCCCGTTCGGGCGAGATTTCCCGGGCAGTCATCCTAAAAAAATACGAGGGAATCCCATTTGACAAAGCCTTTGGCACCATCGTCGCCGAGCGCATCGTCGATTTTTTGATCTTCCTTTTGTTTGTCGGTGTTTCGCTCATTTTCCAGTTCGAGGTATTGCGCGATTTCGTACACGAACGCATCCCACTTGGGCAGCTGGCAATGCTGACGGTGTTTGGAATCGCGTTCGGAGTGCTCCTGATCCTCGTCTGGATCTATTCCAAATGGCCGCTAGTCGAGAAGCTCAAGGTGCGGGTTTCCGGGCTTCGCGAGGGCGTGGAAAGCGTTTTCAGGATGAAGGAGCGTTGGGCCTTTCTGTTCCATTCGTTCTTTATCTGGTTCAGTTACCTGGCGATGTTCCACATCACGATTTTCGCACTGCCGGAAACGCAAGACATCGGCTTTGGGGCAGTGATCACAGCGTTTGTCTTCGGAAGCCTCGCCATCGGGTTCACCAACTCGGGGTTTGGCGCCTATCCGCTTTTGATCGCACAGATTTTCCTGCTTTACGGAGTGCCCGACACGGCCGGAACCGCTTTCGGCTGGCTTGTCTGGATCTCCCAGACGTTGCTCATGGTCGCGCTCGGGCTGATTTCGTTCATCCTGCTTCCCATCCTCAATCGTAACAAATAATTTTATATATTGGGCTGCCCGATCTGCCATTTGCCTGGCCGCAACCCTTATAATTCGGTATATGAAACATTTGTTTACACTGGCTGCCCTTTTGGCCTTTTCGCTGGCATCTGCGCAACAAAAGATCGTAGATACAATCAAATCGGTCAAGCTCAACGAAATGCGGGAAATTACCATCGGTTTGCCCGCCTCGTATAAAACCAATCCCGGCAAAAAATATCCCCTGTTGGTTTTGCTTGACGGCGAATACCTTTTCGAACCTTTCAGCGGGGCGTTGGCCTACGGAGCCTACTGGGACGATATCCCGGAAATGCTCGTGGTGGGCATTTCGCAGAACAAGGGATACGACCGCGAGGCCGACAGCAAATTTGACCCTCAGACGGGCCTTCCCGAAGGCAAGGGCGAGAAGTTCTTTGAATTTGTGGGCGAAGTGGTGACGGCCATGGAAAAAAGCTACCGGATCGCGCCCTTCAGGATCATCGCGGGCCATGACGTGACCGCCGGTTTCCTGAATTATTATCTCTACAAGGATCAGCCGCTGTTCACGGCCTACATCTCGATGAGCCCCGAACTTCCACCCGGAATGGAAGAGCAGATCCCGGAACGCCTGGCCAGGATCGAACAACCGATCTTTTATTATCATTCCACGGCAGACGGCGACATCAAGAAGATGCAGAAACGCATTCAGGCCCTGGACACCGAGGCCAAAAAAATCAAAAAACCCACGCTCAATTACCGCTTTGACGAGTTCAAGGGCGCGAGCCACTACTCCCTGGTGTTGCATTCGATTCCAAACGCGCTGTACCAATTTTTCCAGGTCTACCAGCCCATCTCGACCAATGAGTTCAATGAAAAGATCGCACCCCTTACGGGAGGTTACGTCGATTACCTAACCGCGAAATATGACGCGCTTGAAAAGGTCCTGGGCATGAAGATGCAGATCCGGTACAACGATTTCAAGGCCATCGAAGCCGCCATCATGAAGAACAAGGCCTACGCCGAATTCGACAAGCTCAGCGAACTGGCACGCAAAAATTACCCCAAGAGCATGCTGTCGGACTACCACATGGCCATGATGTATGAGAAGACCGGCGATAACAAACGCGCGGTCAAGGCCTACCAGAATGCCTTCCAGAAAGAGGAAATCGGAGACCTTACGAAGGATATGATGCTGGGCAGGGCCGATGACCTCAAAGGAATGTAAATAAACTATGGCCAAAACCAAATCGGCATTCTTTTGCCAAAACTGCGGCGCGCAGTATTCTAAATGGCAGGGACAATGCAACTCGTGCCGCGAGTGGAACACGATTGCCGAGGAAATCATCAAAACCGAAAAACCGGGCTGGAAACCCTCCTCCGAACCGACCGCCAAATCCAAGCCGATGAAGGTCTACGACATCGATCCGGGCGGAGAGGTGCGGATGGACACGCGCGACGGCGAACTCAACCGCGTGCTGGGCGGAGGGCTGGTCCCCGGGTCCATGGTCTTGCTTGGCGGCGAACCCGGAATCGGGAAGAGTACGTTGCTTTTGCAGATATCGCTCAGACTGCCGTTCAGGACGCTGTATGTCTCGGGCGAGGAAAGCCAGAAGCAGATCCGGATGCGCGCCGGGCGAATAGAAGGCCAGAGCGACAATTGCTTTGTCCTGACCGAGACCAATACGCAAAACATTTTTTCACATATCCAGGAGGTGCGTCCGGAGGTGGTCATCATCGACTCCATCCAGACGCTCCAGACCGACCTTCTCGACGCATCGCCGGGCAGCATCTCGCAAATCCGGGAATGCACCGCCGAACTCATCCGCTTTGCCAAGGAGTCCAACGTTCCGGTGATCCTCATCGGGCACATCACCAAGGACGGCAACATTGCAGGCCCGAAAATCCTGGAACATATGGTGGACACCGTGTTGCAGTTCGAGGGCGACCGCAACCATGTTTACCGAATCCTGCGGTCCTTAAAAAACCGTTTTGGCTCCACCGCAGAACTCGGCATCTACGAAATGCTCGGCTCGGGGCTTCGGGAAGTTTCAAACCCCTCGGAAATACTGATTTCGCACCGCGAGGAAAACCTTTCGGGAACGGCGATCTCGGCCACGCTGGAGGGGCAAAGGCCGCTGATGATCGAGATCCAGGCGCTGGTGAGCACCGCGGTTTACGGCACTCCGCAACGCTCCACAACCGGGTACAACGCCAAACGCCTCAACATGATCTTGGCGGTATTGGAGAAACGGGCGGGTTTCAGGCTCGGGACCAAGGATGTTTTCCTCAACATCACGGGCGGCATTACTATCGATGATCCCGCGATAGACCTTGCCGTGGTGGCCGCAATCCTTTCTTCCAACGAGGATATTCCCGTGGGCAAAGACTTTTGTTTTGCAGGCGAAGTGGGCCTTTCCGGAGAGATCAGGCCCGTGACGCGTATCGAACAGCGCATCCAGGAGGCCGAGAAGCTGGGATTCAGGACGATATTCGTCTCCCGTTACAGCAAGGCCGCAATTAAATCGCCCAGGATCAGGATTTGTGAGGTTTCGCGCATCGAAGATGTTGCCCGGGAGTTGTTTGGCTAGTGCGCATTGCGTACTTTTATAGAAAATTGCGCGTTAAGGAAACTACATGAAAAATTTCAGGAAGAGAGCGATCTTCGCTGCAAAAGTGGCGCTGACGGCCGTCATTGTCATTGTGGCGTGCTGGTTTGTTTTCCGCGATTTCATTCTTGAAAAAGCGCTCGCAAGGGTAAAAACCAAGGTCCAAACCGAATACAACAGCAAACTTACCATCCAAAACGCATCGTTCCGCGGTGTTGCGGGAATCGATATGCAGGGTGTCGCGCTGGTGCCGACGGGTGCCGATACGCTCTTCAGGATGGACAGGATCAGTTCCGATGTGAACATGATGCAACTGCTCATCGGCAAGGTTCAGCTTCAAAAACTCGACGTTTCCAACGGTTACGCGCAGATGGTCATCCGGGGAAACAAACGCAACTTCGACGCATTTCTCAAAAAGGGCGATACGCTGGCCAAAAAACAGGCCGACACGGAAAAAAAAGACTATGCACGCGAGGCGTACAAAATGCTGTCCCGCGCCCTGAACCTGGTCCCCACCGATATGCGGCTGTCAAACGTCGCGCTGATGCTGGACGACAACGGCAGGAAGACATCGGTCAAATTTGATAACCTCAAACTCATAGACAAGCAACTCGAGACCGCCATCCACGTCAGGACGAGCTCATTCGCGCAACGCTGGCGCATCCGGGGCCTTGCCGATCCGCGTGACCGCCAGGCCGACGTGAGCTTTTTCAACCGCGATCCCGGCCCGATCCGCGTTCCCTATCTCGACCAGCGTTACAATCTAAAGTCGAGTTTCGACTCGGTGCGCATCAGCCTCAAGGAAATCGACATGGACGGCGACGAGCTTCGGGTGAAGGGATTTGCGTCGATCAGGGATTTGGTCGTCAACCACGAAAAGATCGCCGCACGCGACGTGGTGATCAAGGACGCCCGCTTTGACTACAACCTGGTTTTCGGTCCCGATTTCATGCGGGTGGATTCATCGTCGGTGGCCCGTCTGAATAAACTCAAATTCCACCCCTTTGCCGAATACAATGTCGAGAAGGACACGATCTACACCTTCAAGGCGCGCATCGACAAAATGCCCGCGCAGGACTTTATCGAATCATTGCCCGAAGGCCTCTTTACCAATTTCGAGGGCATGGAGGCCACCGGCAGTTTTGACTTTCACCTGACATTCCAGTACAACAAAAACCGCCCGGCCGACATCGTCCTGAAAAGCTCGCTCAACAAGGACGACCTGCGGATCATTAAATATGGCGCCGCCGACCTTGACATGATCAACCGGCCATTTGTCTACCGCGCCGTCGAGGACGGGAAACTGCAACGGGCCGTGGTGGTTGGGCCTTCAAACCCGAATTATACGCCGCTCCGGAACGTGACGCCGCTTTTGAAACATTCGGTGCTGACGAGTGAAGACCCGTCGTTCTATCGGCACAAGGGATTCATCAACGAGGCCTTCAAGCAATCGATCGTCAAGAATATCAAGACCAAGAAATTTGCTCGTGGCGCGAGTACCATTTCCATGCAGTTGGTCAAGAATGTTTTCCTGACGCGGGAAAAAACGCTGTCGCGCAAACTCGAGGAAATTTTGCTGGTATTCGTGCTCGAAAACAACCGGATCGTCAGCAAGGACAGGATGCTCGAAGTCTATTTCAACATCATCGAATGGGGCCCGAACGTCTACGGAATCGGCGAGGCCTCCTACTATTATTTCCAAAAGCACCCGTCCGAACTCAGCCTTCGGGAGTGCCTTTTCCTTGCCTCCATCATCCCCAGCCCCAAGCGCTTTATGTGGCAATTCAATGACGATGGCGAACTCAAGAGCCCGTATCGGCGCCACCAGGACCGCCTGACGCGGTTGATGTTCCAGCGCGGGCTATTGACATCCAACGACACCCTGTATCAATTCAAGGGCATCATGATTTCCGGGCCAGCGCGCAAGCACATCAGGGTGAAATCGGAGGATGTGATCAAGCCCGACCCGGAGATGGACGAATTTGATTTCTGATCATTAAAATTTTGTAACTTCGTAAGGATGAGCCTGTAACGGAACTGCTCCGCTACAGGTTTATTTTTACCAATCAAACCCATCCGAAATGAAAAAACTTCTACTCCTGGCCTGTCTGTCCTTTATGGGAAGCCGGGCACAAACCATCGGCATCACGCCCTTTGCGGCCGGATTGAACGCGCCTACCGCAATCGAGCATGCGGGCGATTCGAGGCTGTTTGTTGTCCAGCAGAGCGGCGCCATTAAAGTGGTCAATGCCGACGGCACGATCCTCCCCACAAATTTCCTCACCCTCAGTTCCGCCATCATTTCAACAGGCGGTGAGCGTGGCCTTTTGGGTCTTGCCTTCCATCCCGATTATGCGGCCAACGGATATTTTTATGTCAATTATACCCGTGCCGGCGACGGTGATACCGTGATCGCGCGGTATCAGGTAAGCAGCGACCCCAATGTGGCCAACGCAGCATCGGGAACCATTCTGCTTACGATCGATCAGCCTTATGCCAACCACAACGGCGGGACATTGCGGTTTGGGCCGGACGGCTACCTCTACATCGGGACGGGAGATGGCGGAAGCGCCGGAGATCCGGGGAACCGCGCGCAGAACATCAATGAAAACCTCGGCAAGATGCTACGGATCGATGTGAATACCGGTTCTCCCTATGGCATCCCGCCCACCAACCCTTATGTCGACGCCGCCGGAAACGACGAGATCTACGCGATCGGGCTTCGGAATCCGTGGAAATTTTCCTTTGACAGGGCAACGGGCGACCTCTGGATCGCCGACGTCGGCCAAAACCAGGTGGAGGAAATCAACCATGTGCAATCGGAGACCGCGGGGCTCAATTACGGTTGGAAATGCTACGAGGGGAACAATGTTTATTCGGCGTGCACGAATCCACCCGCATTTACATTTCCGGTGGCGCAGTACACACATTCGGCAACCGGAGGGTGTTCGGTTACCGGCGGATATGTCTATAACGGATCGACTTATCCCAATTTCGTGGGCAAATTTTTCTTCGCCGACTATTGCCTGAACAAGATCGCCTATGTCGACGAGTCCAACAACATTACCTGGTCATCCACATTTCCCGGCAACAATTCCTTCATGACGTTTGGTGAAAATGCCGAGGGCGAACTGTTCGCAGGGGCGTCAAACGGCAATATCTACCGCGTCGTCGATACATCATTGGGCGTAAACGGCTCGGTACGGAACGCTTTCACCATCTATCCGAATCCCGCCACGACCGAAGCGCTTATCCAACCGGCCGCCGACATGCAACTCGCGTCCTATTCGCTTCGGGACCTACAGGGCAAACTGCTGATGGAGCGCAGGATTGGGGCTTCGGACCTTTACAGCATCGATACCTCTGGCCTGTCGGGCGGCGTGTACCTGGTTACCGTCGAGACGACTGAAGGGGAAAGGCACACAACACGTTTGACGGTTCAATAACTCGATCACCACAATATGCGAATTCACAAAAAAAGGCTTCCCGATGGAAGCCTTTGGTTTTAAAGTTCGTTGAGCATTCTGGAAATCTCGTCGAGTTTGGGCGTCAGGATGATTTCAATCCGTCGGTTCTTGGCTTTCCCATCGGCCGAGGTGTTTGGTGCCAGGGGCGCATACTCGCTTCTTCCGGCAGCCGTCAGGTTTTCGCGTTTGACGCCTTTGTTTTCGCTGAGGATTGCCACGATGGCCGTAGCGCGTTTTGTAGAAAGATCCCAGTTGTCGGCAATCGGTCCCGATCCCGCGTAGGCATCGTCATCGGTGTGGCCCTCGATCAGCACCGAAATGTCGGGATTGTTGGCCAATACCTTTCCGACCTCGACCACGGCGCGGCGGCCCTCGGTCCCCACGGCCCAGCTACCTGATGAAAACAACAGCTTGTTCTCCATCGAAACGTAAACTTTTCCGTTCTTCTGTTGCACGGTCAGGCCTTTGCCCTCAAAACTGTTGAGCGCCTTGGAAAGCGTTTCCTTAAGTTTTTTCATCGCCGCGTCCTTGGAGGCCATCATGTTCTCGAGTTCGGCGAGGCGCGTGGAGGAAGCCTGGAGTTCGTTGCGAAGTTTATCGAGGCGTGCCTGTTCGTCGGCTAACGTGCGGCGTTTCTCTTCCAGTTCGGCCAACAGCTCGCGGTTCTTTCGCATGTTGTTCTGCAAAGCCTCATCGCTTTGGACCTCCAGCGCCTTGTATGAGGCCTGCAAGGTCTTGAGGTTTTTGTCGGTGGCGGCGTAATCCGATTCGAATTTGTTGCGTTCGGCCCGCACTTTGTCCAACTCGGCCTGAAGCGCGGCCATGTCCAGTTCCAGTTTGTTTTTGGCCGCGGACAGCTCCGAATTTTCATCGGCAAGGCTGCGGTTCTCCTTCTTGAGATTTGCGTACTTGCTCTCAAGCTCGTTATAGACCTTCTTTGAAACGCACGATCCCAACAGGGTGAGCGCAAGCACGGCGGCAATGGATTTCTTTATCATTTGGTTTAAATTTCTTGTTTGAGTTCCACCGCGATCGGACAGTGGTCGGAATGGCGGGCATCCGGAAAGATCCTCGCGTCGGCAAGCCTGGACTCCAGCGGCTTTGTGACCAAGGCATAATCGAGCCGCCAGCCCTTGTTGTTGCCGCGGGCATTCGCAAAATTGCTCCACCAGGTATAATGGTGCGGGTCCTTGTTGAAATGCCGGAACGAATCCACAAAACCCGATCCTATAAAACATCGGAACCACTCCCGCTCCTCCGGAAGGAATCCTGACACGCGCACATTTCGCACGGGATCGTGGATGTCGATCGCCTCGTGGCAGATGTTGTAATCACCGCAAAGCACGAGGTTGGGGCGTTCTTCCATCAGCTTTGCTATATAATGCCGAAAATCTTCCATGTACATGAATTTGTGCGGAATGCGGAGCGCATTGGTCCCGGAAGGCATGTAGAAGCTCATGACGGAAATGTCGCCAAAATCCGCGCGGAGGTTGCGCCCTTCGTGGTCCATGTGTTCGATCCCTGTCCCGTACACCACCTGATCGGGCCTGGTTTTGGACAGGATGGCGACACCACTATATCCCTTTTTTTGCGCGGGATACCAGTAATTAAAGGGATATCCGGCGTTGGCAAAATCCTCCAGCGGAAGCTGTTCAGGCGTGGCCTTGATCTCCTGGAGGCAGACGACATCGGCGCCGGAAGCCTGCAACCACTCAAGCAAACCCTTGTTGATTGCGGCGCGGACACCGTTGACGTTGTAGGAAATGATTTTCATAGGCAGCGCGTCAAAAATAGTAAAAAATCAATACCGTGCGCCCGATGCCCCAAGACCCGCCGTATGAGTTTTTTTCTATCTTTGCTTCCTGCTCAAAATCGAAAAAAACCATGGGTTTAGTGACCGCGAAGGAAGTTGCAAAGGCAATAAAAACCGACAGGTACGGTTTTTTGGGCACCTTCTCGGGATGGTTGCTGATGAAGATCCTCAAGATCTCGAACCTCAACGCGATTTACGATCGGAACAAGCATTTAAAGGACGTCGAATTTTTGAACGCCATCCTCGACGAATTCCAGATCAAGTTCGAGATTCCCGAGGAAGATTTGAAACGACTGCCAAAGGAAGGCGCCTACATCACGATTTCAAACCATCCGCTTGGCGGAATCGACGGCATCCTTTTGCTTAAGCTGATGCTGGAGCGCGAGCCGAACTTCAAGATCATCGCGAATTTTTTGCTGCACCGCATCGACCCGATGAAGCCCTACATCATGCCGGTCAATCCCTTCGAGACGCACAAGGACGCAAAATCCAGCGTCGTCGGGATCAAGGAAACGCTTCGGCATTTGAGCGACGGCAAACCACTTGGCATGTTTCCGGCCGGAGAGGTTTCCACTTACATCGACGGCAAACTAATCGTGGACCGCGACTGGGAAGAGGGCGCGATCAAGGTCATCCGGAAGGCGCAGGTTCCCGTGGTCCCGATTTATTTCCACGCCAAGAATTCAAGGCTTTTTTACATGCTTTCGCGCATCAGCGATACCTTCAGGACCGCGAAGTTGCCATCGGAACTGTTTTCGCAAAAGGACCGCGTGATCAAGGTCAGGATTGGCAAGCCGATATCGGTCGCCGAACAAAACGAACACGCCACGATCCAGGACTATTCAAGGTTTTTGCGCAAGAAAACCTATATGTTGGCGAACCCGTTTGAAAAGGAAAGTTCCTTTTTGACGACGCCAAACCTCAAGATCCCCAAAAGCCCGAAGCAGATCGCAACACCTGCCAATCAGGAAAAGATGCTGCGCGAGGTGGAGGCGCTCCGCAAGACCGAATGCCGCCTGCTCCAGAGCAAGAATTACGAAGTTTTCTTTGCCGATGCCGCCCAGATTCCCAATCTGCTGCACGAAATCGGGCGTTTGCGCGAGGTGACCTTCCGCGAAGTGGGCGAAGGGACCAATGAATCCATTGACCTGGACAAATATGACCGTTACTACCGGCACATGTTTCTGTGGGACGATGAAAGCAAGCAGATCGCCGGCGCTTATCGTATGGGCCTGGGATCGGAAATTTTCGCGAAATATGGGATCGACGGCTTTTACCTTCAGGAACTCTTTCGGTTTGAACCCGAACTTTTCGACATGATGTCCAAATCCATCGAAATGGGCCGCGCGTTCATTTCAAAGGAATACCAGCAAAAACCGATGCCGCTCTTCCTGCTTTGGAAGGGCATCGTCCACACCACCCTCCGTTATCCCGAACACAAATTCCTGATCGGCGGGGTGTCGATCAGCAACCAGTTTTCGGATTTCTCGAAATCGCTGATGATCGAATTCATGAAGTCGCATTATTACGATCCGTATGTGGCGCAGTACGTTTATCCGCGCAAGGAATACAAGGTGAAATTGAAGGATGCCGACAAGGACTTTATCTTTGACGAGGCCGAATCCGACCTGAACCGCTTCGACAAGATCATCGACGAACTTGAACCCGGAACATTGAGGCTGCCGGTCCTGATCAAGAAATACATCAAGCAGAACGCGAAGGTGGTTGCCTTCAACGTAGACCCGCTTTTCAACAATGCGGTGGACGGGCTGATGTACATCCGCATCGCCGACATTCCCGAGAGCACCATGAAACCGGTCATGGAAGAATTCCAGGCCGAACTCGAGCGCCGGCTTGCTGAGAAGGGCGAACTTCACTGATCATTCCGCCAAAATTCGCTGGATCGCTTCCCACTCGGCGGCTGTGAGC
>JAEWCF010000030.1 GCA_023390775.1 Bacteroidota bacterium
CTCCCAAAAGGGGCGGTTTTTTTTTTTTATGGTACACGAGAAGGGAAGCAAGCGTTTGCTCAATGCCTGGGCATTTTATGATTGGGCCAATTCGGTTTATCCGCTGGTGATTTCTTCGGCGGTCTTCCCGATTTTTTACAACGCCCTTTTCAATGGACGAAGCCCCTATATCGAGGTCTTTGGCACTTCGCTGAAAAATTCGGCCCTGATCAGTTTCGTAACCGCGGCCGCCTTCTTGATCGTGGCCTTCATTTCCCCGTTGTTATCCGGTATTGCCGATTATGCCGGAAACAAAAAATCGTTCATGAGATTCTTTTGTTATCTGGGCGCGATTTCCTGCATGGGCCTGTACCTTTTCAACCTCGAAAATATCTACGCGGGCCTCGGCTTCTATCTTTTGGGGCTGATCGGATTCTGGGGAAGCCTTGTTTTCTATAATTCATATTTGCCCGACATCGCCTTTCCGGAACAGCAGGACCGTGTTTCGGCGCGCGGATATTCGCTGGGTTATGTGGGATCGGTATTGTTGCTGATCGTAAACCTGGCCATGGTCATGAAACCGGAATTGTTCGGGATATCGGGGACTTCCGGAGAGGCCGCGATGAAAGCCATGCGGTACTCCTTTGTGATGGTGGGCATCTGGTGGATCGGCTTTAGCCAGTACACCTATTACCATCTGCCGAAAGGTACCCGCCCCGAAAACGGCCGCATCACCCGCAATGTCGTGTTCAATGGCTTTCGTGAACTGCGGAAGGTTTGGGGGATGCTGTCCGAAAATACCGCCCTCAAAAGATACCTCTCGGGGTTTTTCGTGTACAGCATGGCCGTACAGACCGTCATGCTGATCGCGACCTATTTCGGGGCACAGGAAATTGCGTGGGCCAATGAATCCGAGAGTACGACAGGCCTCATCATCTGCATCCTGGTAATCCAGCTCGTCGCGGTCCTGGGCGCGTATATCACTTCCCGAGCATCTACAAAATTCGGAAACATCCCGGTCCTGATTGCCATCAATTGCATCTGGATATGCCTCTGCGTGGCGGCCTATTTCATCACGCAGCCCATTGAATTCTACGTCATGGCGGCGCTTGTCGGGCTGGTCATGGGCGGAATCCAGTCGCTTTCGCGTTCCACCTATTCCAAACTGTTGCCCCAAACGCCCGATACGGCATCGTTCTTCAGCTTTTACGATGTTTCGGAGAAAATCGGGATCGTGATCGGGATGCTGGTCTATGGGCTTATCGACCAACTTACCGGAAGCCCGCGGATGGCGATCGTTTTTTTGGCGGCCTTTTTCATTATCGGAGTCATCCTGCTCTTGCGCGTTCCCCGAAAAGGGGCGATTGCCGGTGCCGAAAACCGATAAATCGGCAACCCGTATTGCCATGCGCGATATTTAATTATATTTGGAAAAATTTCGTCCCGATGAATAAAATCAAGATTTCGGCATCGTTCCTTGCGCTGGTTGCCGTATTTACCCTGGGATCGTGCTCGTCCGACAACGAGCCGATCGACCCGAGCATCATCGTCAATCCCGAAGACCCGAACGTGGACCCGCCGGGAGCCTCGACAGGCGATTACTGGCCTGCCGCTCTCAACAATACCTGGATTTACGAGCGCGACGGCGTCACGCAGCCCGCAGCCAAGATCGTCAGCATCAACACCGTCGGTGGCAACACCTATTATAATTTCGATCCGCAATCAGGCACCGGCCAGGTTTTGACCGGAACCGCCACGACAAGCCTGCGAAAGTCCAACGCCACCTATTACATCAAGATGAGCAACATGACGACACAACCCACAGGCGGCATGCCGGGCTCCACAACCACCGGGGCCGAATACGTCGTCCTCAAGGATAATCTTCCGGTGGGGGGAACATGGACCGATACGTACACGCAAACCACCACTTATACCGATCCGGCGTTTCCCGTTGTCACGATGAACATTGTCAATAACGGATTCATTGTTGAAAAGGGAATTACGGTGACGGTCAACGGCGAAGAATTTACCGACGTGATCAAGACCAAGCTCGTCCAGAATGCCACCTTCATGGGACAGACCACGGCCACCACGAACTATTACTGGTTTGCCAAGGGCGTCGGGCCGATCAAGATCACCAACGAGATGCAGGGTGCCGTCTACAACCAGGAGCTTGAAAGTTACACGCTGAATTAGAAGACATTGAATTGATCCTCAAACCTGAACCGATGTTCAGGTTTTTTTATGGCATGAAATGCAGCGGTCTTGGGATGTGCCGAAATAATGTGCCGTACATCGATTTTTGCTCCTATTGTGCACGTGTTGTTTTACATTTGTTATCCGATTCAAGATCGACTGCCAACTATGCCACATATTCTATCCTTTGAAAACCTGTCTTTGCAGGAATTCGATTCAGATGCCGAACTGATTCCGCTGCTGACGCCCGAAGACGAGGCCGAAATGAACAGCGAGGAATTACCCGAATCGCTCCCCATATTGCCACTTCGCAACACCGTGCTTTTCCCGGGTGTCGTAATCCCGATTTCGGCGGGCCGTGATAAGTCCATCAAACTGATCAACGACGCGCATGCCGGCGACAAGATCATCGGCGTTGTGGCCCAAAAAAGCGAGGAGGCCGAGGACCCGACCAAGAACGACATCCATAAAATCGGGACCGTAGCGCGGATCCTTCGGGTATTGAAGATGCCCGACGGGAACATTACCGTCATCCTGCAGGGCAAGAAGCGTTTCGAGATCGACGCGGTAATTGCCGAAAAGCCGTATCTGCGAGCCAACATCAAGGAAGTTGACGAGCGACGTCCGGGCAAGCACGACACCGAGTTCCTGGCCATCATCGACTCCATCAAGGAACTGGCGATCCAGATCATCAAGGAAAGCCCCAACATTCCTACCGAGGCGACGTTTGCCATCCGCAACATCGAAAGCCAGTCTTTCCTGATCAATTTCGTGTCGTCCAACATGAACCTTTCGGTGGCCGAGAAACAAGGGCTGCTTTCCATGAACACGCTCAAGGAAAGGGCGCTTGAGACGCTTCGGTACATGAATGTCGAACTGCAGAAGCTGGAGCTCAAGAACGACATCCAGAGCAAGGTGCGGTTCGATCTTGACCAGCAGCAACGAGAGTATTTCCTTCACCAGCAGATGAAGACCATCCAGGAAGAACTGGGTGGCGTGTCGCACGACGAGGAAATGGAGGAAATGCGCAAGAAGGCCGCGCTCAAGAAATGGGACGAGAAGACTCGAAAACAGTTCGACAAGGAACTGGCCAAAATGCAGCGGATGAATCCGCAGGCGCCCGATTTTGGGATCCAGCGCAATTATTTAGAACTATTGCTGGAACTTCCCTGGGGCGAATATTCCAAGGATAATTTTGATTTGAAACGCGCGCAGAAAATCCTTGACCGTGACCACTTTGGGTTGGAGGATGTAAAGAAGCGCATGATAGAATACCTCGCGGTACTGAAGCTGCGCAACGATATGCGTTCGCCGATTATTTGCCTCACCGGGCCTCCAGGAGTGGGGAAAACCTCGATCGGGCGTTCGGTTGCCGAAGCCCTTGGCAGGGAGTACGTACGGATTTCACTGGGCGGCCTTCGCGACGAGGCGGAAATCCGCGGGCACCGGAAGACCTACATCGGCGCCATGCCGGGCCGGATCATCCAGAGCCTGAAGAAGGCGGGGACTTCGAATCCTGTTTTCGTTCTGGATGAAATCGACAAGCTTTCCAGCAGCAATCAGGGCGATCCGTCATCGGCATTGCTTGAAGTGCTCGATCCCGAACAAAACGGCGACTTTTACGATAATTTCCTCGAGATGGGCTATGACCTTTCCAAGGTGATGTTCATCGCGACCTCAAACAATATGGCGGCGATCCAGCCCGCGCTCCGGGACAGGATGGAGGTCATCAAGATGTCCGGCTATACGATCGAGGAAAAAGTCGAGATTGCGCGGCAGCACCTGTTCCCCAAACAGTTGAAGGAGCACGGGATGAACAGCAAGCAATTGTCGGTTTCAAAGAAACAACTCGAAAAGATCGTCGAGGGCTACACGCGTGAAAGCGGTGTGCGCGGCCTCGAATCCAAACTGGCGCAACTTATCCGCAACGCGGCCAAATCCATCGCGATGGAGGAGGAGTACAACAAGAAAGTGACCGACGAAGACATCGTCAACGCGTTGGGCGTCCCGCGGCTTGAACGCGACAAATACGAAAGCAATGACGTGGCCGGCGTGGTCACGGGGCTTGCCTGGACCACCGTGGGCGGCGACATCCTGTTCATCGAATCGCTGATTTCCAAGGGCAAGGGCGTCATGACCTTAACCGGAAACCTCGGTACGGTAATGAAGGAATCGGCGACGATTGCACTCGAATATATCAAGGCAAATTACGATTTGGTGGGCGTCGACCCCGAAATCATTCCCAAGTATAACATCCACATCCACATTCCCGAAGGCGCCACGCCAAAGGACGGCCCAAGCGCCGGAATCGCGATGCTGACTTCACTCGTCTCACTGCTTACCCAGCGCAAGGTCAAGAAACACCTGGCCATGACCGGCGAGATCACCCTGCGAGGCAAGGTGCTGCCCGTAGGCGGGATCAAGGAGAAGATACTGGCCGCGAAACGCGCCGGAATCACCGAGATCATCATGAGCAAGGAAAACCGCAAGGACATCGAGGAAATCAAAAATGAATACCTCGAAGGGATGACTTTCCACTACGTGACCGAGATGAGCGAGGTGATCAAGCATGCGCTGACGAATGAGAAGGTGAAGAATGCGAAGGTGCTGAGTTGACGAATGACGACCCGAGCTTGAAGGGCGAATGGTATGGAGCGCCAGCGGAGTAAAAGTCGAAAGAGGAGTAGGGTGGCTAGTGATTAGTAGCTAGAAGAAAGTTAAGCATCCGGGCTGACCTTAATCAAACTGACGGCTGACAGCTGACAGCTGATAGCTATGACTGGGACTCCCTCTGACAACTTTTTGAAAACTGAAAGCTGATAGCTGACAGCCGATAGCTAATTTTTCTATCTTCGCACTTGGGTAATCATGCCACTATGCGTAAAAAAATCCTCTTGTGCCTTTTCCTGGTTCCGCTGGCCTGCGCGTCGCAAATCGGCGGAAAGCATGTTTACCAATTCCTGAACCTGGTCACTTCCCCGCGCCAGGCGGCACTTGGCGGCAAGAACATCACGATTTTTGACAACGATGTCAATTCCGGGCATTTCAATCCGGCGACCATCAATCCCGAAATGGACAACCACCTGGCCCTGAACTACGGTTCCTATTACGGCGAGGTTTCCTACGGGACGGCGGCTTATGCCTACAATTACGATCGCCGGACGCAGACTTTCCATGCAGGAGTAAATTATGTCAATTACGGCAAGTTCGAGGGATATGACGAAAACGGCGACCCAACTTCGGAATTTACCGGGAGCGAGATCGCGGTTTCGGTGGGCTATGCCTACGCGATTCCCGATTCGAAGATCCGCGTTGGGGCGAATCTCAAGATGATCTCGTCGACGTTGGAGAGTTACAATTCATTTGGCGGCGCGCTCGACATCGGTGCGATCTATGTCAAGGAAGACAACGGGCTCAACGTCGCCTTGGCCGTCCGCAACATCGGGACTCAGTTCTCGACCTATGCCGGCACGACCGAAAAACTTCCGCTCGAAATTATCGCCGGGGTATCGCAACAACTTGAAAACGTTCCCATCCGCTGGCACCTGACCTTGGAAAACCTACAACAGTGGAACGTGGCCTTTTCAAATCCCGCCCGGGCCGAGGGCACGATCGACGGAGGCACCAAGGAGGAAAAAGTTTCGGTTTTCAACAACGCGCTCCGGCATGTCGTTCTCGGCGCCGAGCTCTTTCCCACTAAAGGATTCAACATCCGCCTTGGCTATAATTTCCGCCGTGGCGAGGAATTACGCCTGGTGGAACACCGGAATTTTTCGGGTGTATCGGCGGGGTTCGGGCTTCGCGTCGGCAAGCTGAAATTCAATTATTCCTATTCGCGCTACACCCTTGCGGCCAACACGAGCCTGTTCGGCCTGACCATCAACCTTCAGTAAATTGAAAAAGATCACCATCGCCATCGACGGATTTTCCTCGACCGGAAAGAGCACGCTTGCCAAGGAACTCGCGTCGCACCTGGGTTATGTCTATGTCGATACCGGTGCGATGTACCGCGCCGTGACGCTTTTCGCGATGCAGCACGGCTATATCAACCACGAGTATTTTGACCGCGAGACCCTGGTGCTCAGCCTTCCCTCCATTACCCTTGAATTTAAGTACAATTCCGAGGTTGGTTTTGGCGAAATGTACCTCAATGGCGAACGCGTCGAGGAGCAGATCCGCTCGCTCGAGGTTTCATCCTTGGTAAGCCGCGTGGCCGAGGTTTCCGAAGTGCGCCACAAACTGGTCGAACAGCAACAGCTGATGGGCAGGGGCAAGGGTATCGTCATGGACGGGCGCGACATCGGTACGGTCGTTTTTCCCGACGCCGAACTAAAAATCTACATGACCGCCGCCGCCGATGTCCGCGCGCAGCGACGTTTTGACGAACTGACGGCGAAAGGCCAGCAGGTCACCTATGAAGAGGTGCTCAAAAATGTCCAGGAACGCGATTTTATCGATACGCACAGGGATGATTCGCCGCTTTGCCGCGCACACGACGCCGTCGAGATCGACAATTCGCACCTCACGCGCGAGGAGCAATTCAACCTGGTCGCGACCCTTGCGATCGAAGCGGGCGCCGACTTGCCCAATTGAATTAAATAATTAGTTTTACGGCAAAAATATTATATGGGAATCAAATTCCGGCTGACCATCATGAGCTTCTTCCAGTTCTTCGTCTGGGGAGCCTGGCTCATCACCATCGCGACGTATTTCTTCAACAGCCCGATGGCCGCCACCGAGAATGCAGGGGCGAAGTTCGGGGCGATATTCTCCACATTGGCGCTTTCCTCGCTCTTCATGCCCGCCATCACCGGAATCATAGCCGATAAATGGATCGACGCCGAGAAACTCTACGGCGCGCTGCACATCCTTTATGGCCTTGTGCTGTTCTACGTCCCGCAGGTTACCGACGCCGATACGCTTTATTACGTGATCTTCGCCGCCATGATCTTCTACATGCCGACGATATCCCTTTCAAATTCCATCGCCTATACCATCCTCAAGCGCGAGCAATATGACGTGGTCAAGGTGTTCCCGCCCATCCGGGTTTGGGGAACCATCGGTTTCATCGCTGCGATGTGGATCACCAACATTTCCGGCTCAAAAGCCAACACCGACCAGTTCCTCATTGCGGGCGTTGCCGCGGTTGCGCTGGGCATCTTCTCGTTCACGCTTCCCAAGTGCCCGCCGCAAAAGTCCATTAAAAAGGACGCGGGCTGGGTGGAACAAATGGGCCTGCAGGCATTCAAGCTCTTTGGCAATTACAAGATCGCCCTGTTCTTCATTTTTTCCATGCTCCTGGGCGGCGCGCTGCAGCTCACCAACATGTACGGCGACACTTTCCTCGACGATTTCAAGAACGACCCGCTCTTTGGGCCGGAATCCTTCGTGGTGAAATATTCCACGATCATCATGTCGATCTCGCAGATTTCGGAGACCGTCTTCATTTTGACGATTCCGTTCTTTTTGAAGCGCTTCGGGATAAAGATGGTGATGCTTTTTTCCATGATTGCCTGGGTGCTCCGTTTCGGGCTCTTTGCATACGGCGATCCGGGCGCGGGCCTCTGGATGATCATCCTTTCCTGCATCGTCTACGGAATGGCCTTCGACTTTTTCAATATTTCGGGATCCCTTTTCGTGGAGACCACAACCGATCCGGCAATCCGTTCGAGCGCGCAGGGGCTTTTTATGATGATGACCAACGGCGTGGGCGCGTTTTTGGGCAGCAAGATCAGCGGCTACGCCATCGATACCTGGTTCACGCTTCCCGGCGGTGGCAAGGACTGGCACAACATCTGGCTCTCATTTGCGGGATACGCGGCGGTTGTTGCGGTGTTGTTCATGATCCTGTTCCGGCACAAGCACGATCCCAAGGCCATCGAGAATTACAACCACTAAATTTTTTTGGGCGTAGCGCGCTCCGCTTCGCTGCACGGCGCCGGGCTTTACGCTGTAGTCCGGGGGCGGCCGGCGCGAATCTATCTTCTTCTTTGATCAGGACCCCGCCGCGCCGGCCGCACCCGCACTGCCGCTTCAATCCCTTACGCAGTCCCGCAGGGCGATCAGCGTTTCATCGCAAAGTGTCCCCGCAACAGCCGGCCGTCCTGGCGCTTCACCGTAAACCAGTAATCGGAGGAAGGCATTGGCTGGCCGTTGTAGGTGCCGTCCCAGCCGCCGCTTTGTGGCAAAAGACCTTTGAGCAGTTTCCCATAGCGGTCAAAGATGAAGATTTCCATTGACGGCTCATAGGATGCAAACGGGATGTGCCAGGTATCGTGGAATCCGTCGCCGTTGGGCGTGAAGTAGACCGGATAATGCAAAAGCACGACGGTCTCGGTCACCACACCACAGAGTCCCTTGTCCCGAACATATACGGTATACTCACCGGGACTCAAGCCGCCAAAATAATTGGAATCCTGCCAATTTAGCCCATCGAGCGAAAACTCGACAGCGCCGCTTGATCCGCCGGCCGGCACCACGGTAATGCTGTTGTCGCTTGCGGTCCAGTCCACCGTCTCGATATGGTCTATCGCCGGTGGGGCAGACAACACCACGTTGATCTCCGCGATACCGCTGCAGGTACCGTCGGAAACCTCGACGGTGTAAAGCCCAGGCTCGTCCACCGTAATGGAAGCACCTGTTTCAAGCGTGGACCAATTGTAACTCACAAACCCGGGCGGCGCATACAATGTGACCGTGGAATTCTCGCAGAGCACGTATTCATCCTGGATTTCCGGCATCGGATAATCAAAAACCGTCACATTGAAGGAGACAATGTCATAACAACCCGTGGCCAGCGTGTGCTCCAACCGGGCCCAAATCGTCGCGTTTGGCGTTGCATAAGGAATGGGAAGCGGATTGATCCCGGCTCCCGCGTCGGCTTCAGAGAGGTGATAGGTCACAATGAACGGTGTTGGATCCTGCGCCCCGATCACGCCCGCGTCCTGCTGGGAAAAGTCGAATGTGGCGATGCCGTCCCGGGCTCCGTCGTCACACTGGCTCATGTCGCCGGGCTGGCTGGCGGTGGCAAGCGAAGGCAGTTCGGCGATATCGGCGAGGCGGTTGCCCACATTTCCGCAGGCGTCAAATACCTGAAAATTATAAACGCCGGGCGCAAGGTCTGCGAAGATGTTGTTCGCACCGTTGTTCACGATGAACGGATTGCCATTCATGGTCGTGATGCCGTAGGTAAACGGCCCAATTCCTTCGGCCGTCACCGCAACACTCGAGAGGATGCCGTTGCAGGTGGTCTTTTGGATGTCAACGATCTCAATGTCATTGGCGAAGGTAAATTCCTGGATCACCTCAATGCAGGGTACAAACAACACCTCGTTCCCGTCCCCAAATGCCTCGAAAAGCTTCAGGATCCTGAAATCGCCCAGATAAGAAATATTATAGTTGGTCGCCATGTTGATCAGCGCAAAGGAATTGACTCCGTTTGGCGGCGTTCCTTCAGGGTAGGGAACCCCCGTTTCCGGATGCATCCACTGGCCCGTCGCGGGATCTTTCTTCTGCAGCCAGAAGGTCTGGGACGTCGTCGCATTGCTAACGTGTTCCAGCAATAGGTCAAAAGAGCCGCAGTACGGCGTGATGCCGTAAGTATTTTGTGTAACCGCGTAAGCCGTTACGGTAAACGAAAGATCCGTATGCGTGATCCCGCAGTTATCGGTCACGGTAACCTTGTAGAGCCCGGGCGGCAGCCCTTCCATTGACAGCACTCCGGTGTCCGACAAAAATCCCGAGGCATCAAACGGCAATGCCTGTCCAAAGGCCGGCGGGGCTACCGTAATCAGGGCCGAAATCAGGCTCGTGCCGCTTCCGCGAACCCGTGCCGATCCATATCCGGGCATACAACCGGTCCGCGTGCTCGTGGTGGCCTGCGTCGCCAACGGCGGAACGGTGAATTCGACGGTATAGGTGTTTCCGCAATCGTCCAGTAATTCTATGGTATAGTCGCCCGTCGGCAGGAACGGAATGATGATCTCCCCCAAATCATTTACGAATTGCGAGACGTTGACGGGAAACGTCGAGGAGTATTCCGGCGGGCCATCGGTAATGGTGCCGCCAACGATCTGAAATCCGGGAATCCGTATCGTGACCTCGCTCATGTAGGACTGGCAACCGGGATAGGGGACGATGTCCACCGCGGGTTCGGCGGGAAGCGGCTCGATCTCGACCTGGGCAAAGACCGTCCGCCCGCAGGAATCGGTGATGTTGGCCGCGTAGATTCCGGGCGGAACCGGTTGGGTGAACCCTCCGTAATCGATGGAGTCTTCCATGAAAGGCCCCGGATGCCCGGCATTGTAATCGGTCGGGACAAAACCTGCCGGAAATGTCACAAAATCAATTGTTAGCGGCGGAACAAAATTGGACGACGCCACATTGATGAAATTCTGCCCGCATTCGGCCGGGGGCGTGCGCAGTTCGCTGATGAATTTGAGGTCGAGCAAAATCCCCAGCGCGCTGTAGGTATTGCCGCAGCCGTCAATGACCACCATGTCGTACGTATAGGGTTGGTCATTGTAAAAGGGAAATTCCTCGATTAATTCGAGTTCGTTGGCAGGCCCTGTGGCGATAGTCGAATTGATGACGATGGGCGCACCTGAGCCGGGCGGGTAAATGGTATATTGCACCGATAGCGGATAGATGATGGACTGCGCCGGATCCACCAACACCGAATTGGCCACGTACACCGAATTGCAGCTGGGCAGTATGTTGTCGGGGACCGAAGGGCCTTCAAGGGAAATCTCGCCGGGGTTCGGGAACAGGGTATGCGTGGCGACCCAGCCCTCGCCGCAATCGTCAAAAACGCGTACCTGGTAAACACCCGCGGGCAAATTGCCAAACGTGTTCGAGGCTTGTAACGGAGCCGTGACGGGGCCGGAGATGATTTCGTACTGAACCCCCGTGCCGCCAAAAACATCGATGGTCATGGTCCCGTCGTTCTGGCAACTGGAACCGGTGCTGGTGACCGTAAAGGCGAGCGGGGCGATCTGGTCCTCGATAACCGCATCGGCTGTTTGCGAATTGGACTCGCCGGCCACGGTCTGGATTGCGATGACGCGGTAGGTCCCGGCCGTAAGGCCCGTGATGACCGGAGCGGCCTGTTCGGTGATGGAATTGACCAGGTCGGGCAATTTGTAGACCTTGTAGAACATGCTCGCTGCAGGGTCTGTCCCCGAAACCGAAATCGACAACTGGCCATTTCCCGGGCAGGTCTCGTTTTGCACGGCTACGGAAAGGGTGAATTCGGGTGGCAGGGAATGGCTTCGGGCGGGGCACGCCATCAGCAACAGCAACAGGCACAAATAGTTAATGCTGAAGGCCGAAATCCGGTAAGGGTAATTTTCGCGCATCGGTCCCCGAATAAAGGCTTCTAAGATAGCGAAAATTTAAATGTGCTGATAAACAGCCTCGTATCGGCACAAATCGATTTGGTTATTGAAGAAAAAGATGTACTTTTGCAGACCTTTTTATCGGGTAAGGTCCACAAAAGGGAACAATATGTAAAACGCTTCTGCCAAACCGCCCACGGACCACGGGAAAGCAGGATACAAATTTTTAAAATCAGCATGGCTGAATTAGCAAAACAACAGGAAGAGTTTTTGAACAATTTCAACTGGCACAACTTCGAGGAAGGTATCGATGCCGTTGACGAATCGAACCTGAAAGAGTTTGAGGACCTGGTTTCAAAGACCTTCATCGCCACCGACCAGGAGGAAGTGGTTGAGGGAACAGTAGTGAGGATCACAGACCGTGACGCGATCGTTGACATCAACGCCAAATCAGAGGGTGTGATCTCCCTGAACGAGTTCCGTTACAACCCGGGCCTGAAGGTGGGTGACAAGGTAGAGGTCCTGATCGACATCCGCGAGGACAAGACCGGACAACTCGTATTGTCACACCGTAAAGCACGTACCATCAAGTCTTGGGACCGCGTAATCGCAGCCCACGAAACAGGCGAGATCGTACAGGGTTACGTGAAATGCCGCACCAAAGGCGGTATGATCGTGGACGTATTCGGGATCGAGGCGTTCCTTCCGGGATCGCAGATCGACGTCAAGCCTATCCGCGATTACGACGTTTACGTCAACAAAATGATGGAATTCAAAGTAGTGAAGATCAACCACGAATTCAAGAACGTGGTGGTTTCGCACAAAGCGCTCATCGAAGCCGATATCGAAGTCCAGAAGAAAGAGATCATCGGACAGCTTCAAAAAGGCCAGGTACTGGAAGGTGTTGTCAAGAATATCACGTCTTACGGTGTCTTTATCGACCTTGGAGGCGTCGACGGGCTTATCCACATCACCGACCTTTCATGGTCACGCATCAACCACCCGAGCGAAGTGCTCGAACTGGACCAGAAACTCAATGTCGTTATCCTGGATTTCGACGACGAGAAAACCCGTATCCAGCTTGGTCTGAAGCAGCTTAACGCACACCCTTGGGATGCCCTTGACCCGAACCTCAAAGTAGGTGACAAGGTGAAAGGAAAAGTTGTGGTCATTGCCGACTACGGCGCGTTCATCGAGGTGGCCGAAGGTGTTGAAGGACTCATCCACGTATCGGAGATGTCATGGTCAACGCACCTGCGTTCGGCTCAGGACTTCGTGAAAGTGGGCGACGTCGTGGAGGCTGTTATCCTGACTTTGGACCGCGAAGACCGCAAGATGTCACTGGGCATCAAGCAGCTGTCGCAGGATCCATGGACCGACATCACCGCGAAATACCCTGTGGGATCGCGTCACACCGGAATCGTCCGCAACTTCACCAACTTTGGTGTATTCGTGGAACTTGAGGAAGGCATCGACGGACTCATCTACATCTCTGATCTTTCATGGACCAAGAAGGTGAAGCACCCGTCTGAATTCGTTCAGGTAGGCGAGAAGCTTGACGTTGTGGTACTGGAACTTGATGTTGACGGACGCAAACTGTCCCTCGGCCACAAGCAGACACAGCCGAACCCTTGGGATAAATATGAGGATTCTTTCGGAGTTGGGACCGTGCACAACGGAACCATCGCCGAGATCGTGGACAAAGGAGCAACGGTTGAGTTCAACAACGACATCGTGGCCTTCATCCCGGCCCGTCACCTTGAGAAAGAGGACGGAAAGAAACTCAAGAAAGGCGAAGTCGCCGATTTTAAGGTGATCGAGTTCAACAAGGAGTTCAAGAGGGTGGTGGCTTCGCACACGGCGATTTTCCGCGAGGAAGAAGACCGCAACATGAAGCAGGCCCAGGAATCAAACAGCAACAACGCGCAGGCGTCGACGCTGGGTGACAACAACGAGATCCTTGCCGGCCTGAAAGCCAAGATGGAGAAGAACGAAAGGAAGTAATTCTTGTTCGGATATAGAAAGAGCCTCATGGAAACATGGGGCTTTCTTGTTTTGGGTAATGGGCAGTGAGCAGTGAGTAGTGAGCAGTGAGTAGTGAGT
>JAEWCF010000004.1 GCA_023390775.1 Bacteroidota bacterium
GGTGCATCCGCATGAACCCTTGGCCGACGTGATGATCAGATCGGCATCACCGGTATTCTCAAATTTGAACGAATAGCTTACGGGCTCATTCTCCCTGATCAGCCCAAAATCGTGCTCGTTCTTCGCAAAGGTCATCTTAGGATATTTGCCATCGGCTGGCGGAGCAACGGTAACGGTGGGTTTATCCGCCGCGGGAGCCGCATCGATATTGGCTTCGGGGGCGATCACCGCATCGGGCGAGGCGGGAGGAACCGCCTGGGTTGTTGGATCAAGCTTGTCGGCTGCGCTCTCCTTCCTGCATCCGGAGAGGGCCACCATCATAGAGGCCACGATAATTAATATTCTATTCATCTGAAGTTTATATTTTTATTCTGCTCAACATTCGCTAATTGGCTACTACATCAATCCCCGCCCGGCCTTGTTCAGCTTGCCGTTCGCCTGGAATTCCTTGACCAGGCCGTCGAGGATTCCGTTGATAAATATACTGCTTTTGGGCGTCGAATATTCCTTGGCGATTTCAAGGTATTCATTTATCGTAACCTTGACCGGGATCGATGGGAATTTCAGGAACTCGCAGATGGCCATCTTCAGGATGATGGTATCCACTTCGGCGATGCGCTCGGTGTCCCAGTTCGGTGTCTTGTCCACATAATGGGAAGCCAGTTCAGGCTCATTGAGAAGGGTTTTCCTGAAGAGGTCACGGACAAAATCCCTGTCCTCCGGATCCTTGTAAAGTTCCGGAATCTCGATGCCCGATTTAAGCTCGATTTGACGCAATTGCCTAACTAGCAATGTGTTGACCAGCGGAATGTCGTCAATCCAGGTCAACTTGTGATCCTCGAGATAATCGTAAAGTTTTTCGTTTGGCGCAATGATCTCGGTGAACATGTCGGCCACGAACTGCCGGTCCCGGGCAAAATCGGTGGCGGGCAAGGCCATATAGTCTGAATACACGTCGCTTTCCTTGACAGCCGAAAGCATGATCAGGATGTAATCGTCGTTGCGTTGCCAGTTATTGATCTTACGGCGTTCGAGCGCTTCTTCAAGTTTGGCGTCCCTGGCAAGCATTTCCAGCACGGCATTGTCAACAAATCTCCGGTTGGGATTGCGCTCCTGCGCGGTGGCCAAATGTTTCCGTGCCGATTTTTCCAGAAAATCGATCTCCTTGGCGCGGAGTTCGACCAGCGCCGAAAGCATGATCAGGTACAGGTCCTGCACGTTCTCGATGCTCTGGAGCAGGAATTTCTCCATTTTTTCGAGATTGTCGCTCCCGTTTTGGTGCATCGCATAAATGGACTGCATGACCTTGACGCGGATGTGTCTTCTGTTTAGCAACTTAAAGAACTTTTTGGGCCGGAATCCCGTGCCGTGAATTAATTTATCGGGCCATTTCGCGTTTGCGGTCGTCGATGCGTTTTTGCGCCACCTGAAGCGCCGCCTGGTAGGTCGTGATCTCGTTCTTGTCGGCGAAATCAAAAATTTCCAAAGCCGTGTTGTAAATGTTTTCGGTACGCTTGAGGGCCTCGGCCTTGTCGTATTTCACGATCTCCGCGTACACGTTGATGATCCCGCCGGCATTGATCAAAAAGTCGGGCGCATACAAAATGCCGCGCTCCTTCAGGATCCGGCCGTGTACTTCCTCCACCGCAAGCTGGTTATTGGCCGCTCCCGCGATGATTTTTGCTTTCAGCCTTCCGATGGTGTCGTCATTTACCGTAGCTCCGAGCGCACACGGCGCGTAGATGTCGACATCGGCACCGTAAAGATCGTCACCGTTGAAGATGCGCGCACCATATTTGGCGGCGATATCCTCGACACGCTGTTGATTGATATCGGTAATGTATACGATGGCATTTTCCTTTGTCAGGTAATCCACGAGCGTCTCTCCCACGTGGCCGATTCCCTGGACGAGGATCTTTTTCCCTTCCAGATTGTCGGAACCGAATTTATACTTCGCAGCCGCCTTCATCCCCATGTAAACGCCATAAGCGGTCACAGGCGACGGGTTGCCCGAACCTCCTTTTTCTTCGGAAATTCCCGTGACATAAGGCGTGATCTCGCGGATCATGTCCATATCCGGGGTTGTGGTGCCCACGTCCTCGGCCGTAATGTACTTTCCGCTCAGGGAGTGGATGAACTCGCCGAATTTCCGGATCATTTCAGGTGTCTTCTGCGTTTTTGCATCACCGATGATCACGGCCTTGCCTCCACCGAGGTTGAGCCCTGAAATCGCCGACTTGTAGGTCATCCCGCGCGAAAGGCGCAACACGTCGTTGAGCGCTTCCCATTCATTGGCGTAATTCCACATCCGCGTACCGCCGAGAGCCGGCCCGAGCACGGTGTTGTGGATTCCGATAATTGCCTTTAATCCGGTATCTTTGTCATGGCAGAAAACAATCTGCTCGTGGTTGTCGAACGATGCCTGCCCAAAGACGGGATCCATTTTGCCGAGTTCGGCTGTCGTCGTGATTTCAGTAGTCATAAGTACAATTATTTCGTTGCGGCTTTTTCAAAAAGCCGTTGCAAAATTAAGATTTAAATCAGAATAAATTGGCCGGGCGTGCGATAAATTGGCAATGCGGCAATGGGGAGGCTGGAAAAGCTATTGACCTATCGATTGAACGGAACGAATATCGGCAACAAATACGCAACTATTTTGCATAAACGATGAAAGAACTTCAATACTTAAATAAATATTTTCTCAAATACAAATATCACTTCCTGCTGGGAGTCGTGACCACGATAGCGGCGCAGATCTTTTCGCTTTTCACCCCGAAACTCATCAGCAAGTCCATCAAGGCGATAGAGGATTATACGGGATCGGGCCGGGTTTTCGATGATGCGGTGGTGCGCGAGAGCCTTCTGCACAACATCCTGCTCATCTTCGGGACCACTTTGGTGGCGGGCGTGCTTACCTTTTTGATGCGGCAGACGCTGATCGTGATGTCCAGGCACGTCGAATTCGACCTTAAGAACGAGGTCTTTCGCCAGTATGAGAATCTGTCGCAAAGCTTCTACAAAAAGAACAGAACCGGCGATCTGATGAACCGCATCAGCGAGGACGTGGGCAAGGTCCGGATGTACGTGGGGCCGGCGGTCATGTACACCATCAACACCTTTATCCGCTTCGCGATCGTGATCATTTTCATGTACAGGGTCTCTCCCCTGCTGACGCTTTATACGCTCCTGCCCCTGCCGATCCTGTCCTACGCCATTTTTCGCCTCTCCACCGAAATCAACAAGCGTTCGACGGTTTTCCAGCAATATCTTTCCAAAGTATCAAGCTATTCGCAGGAGGTTTTCTCGGGAATTCGCGTGATCAAGGCCTACTCGCTCGAGGACCAATACCAAAGCGGCATGGCGGCACTCTCTCTCGAAAGCAAGGAAAAGAGCATGGATCTGGCAAAGGTCCAGTCGCTTTTCGGGCCGCTGATGCTGGCGCTGATCGGAGTATCCAACCTGGTGGTGATTTACGTGGGCGGAATGATGTACATCGACGGGCGTATCACCAGCATCGGTACGATTGCCGAATTCATCCTTTACGTCAACATGCTCACCTGGCCGGTGGCCTCGCTTGGCTGGGTTTCATCGATGGTCCAGGAGGCCGAGGCTTCGCAAAAGCGGATCAATGAATTCCTTAAGATCCAGCCCGAAATTCGCAACCACCATCCCGAACCTTCCGAAATCAACGGCACCATCGAATTCGTCAACGTGAGCTTCACCTATGACGACACGGGAATCAGGGCGCTGGAGGATGTTTCGTTCAAGGTCGGCAAGGGACAGACGCTGGCGATCCTGGGCAAGACCGGAAGCGGCAAGTCGACGATCCTTTCGCTCACGGCAAGGCTTTACGATGCGACGGGCGGAAGCATTTTGGTCGACGGCACCGAGATCAGCCGCGTCAATCTCGACGACCTGCGCAAAAGCATCGGGATCGTGCCGCAGGACGCTTTCCTTTTCTCCGATTCGATCCGCAACAACATCCTGTTCGGCAAGGAAGAGGCGTCGATGGAAGAGGTGATCGCGGCGGCCAGGACCGCGGCCGTGCACGACAACATTACGGGATTCAAGATGCAATATGAAACGGTGCTCGGCGAGCGCGGCATCACGCTCTCGGGCGGCCAAAAACAACGCGTATCCATTGCCCGCGCCGTGATCAAGGACCCCAAAATACTTTTGCTGGACGACTGCCTTTCGGCAGTGGACACGGAAACCGAGGAAGCGATACTCAACAATCTTTCGGCGTTTTCAAAGGGCCGGACAACGGTCATCGTCAGCCACCGCGTATCGGCTGCCCGTAACGCCGACCACATCATCATTTTGGACCAGGGCCGCATCCTGGAGCAAGGCACTCACAATCAACTTGTAAACCACGACGGATATTACCGCGATTTGTACATGAGGCAGCTGTCCGAAAAAGATTTAACCTAATTTTTTGTTTTATAATCGATTTTTTTTCATTTTTGAGGGAATTTAAACAAACTGTTTGACGATGAGAGAAAATGATATGCTTGAGAAAGAAGAGATTTTTTCAAAGGTGCTTCGCGCCGGAAGGAGGACCTACTTTTTCGATGTCAGGGCAACCAGGGCTGACGACTATTACATTACCATCACCGAAAGCAAGAAATTCACCGAGGAAGACGGATCCTTCCACTTCAAGAAACACAAGATTTACCTCTATAAGGAAGATTTCGCGGCCTTCACCGAGATCCTGGGCGAAATGACCGACTATGTCCTGAGCAACAAGGGCGAAGAGGTCATCAGCGAACGCCACCAACGCGATTACAAAAAAGAATACGCCGAACACCGCGAGACCGCCCCGCAGGTCACGGGAAGTTTCACAAACGTCGAGTTCGACGACATCTGATACCAACACCGCCCGGACCTCCGGGCTTTTTTTATGGACCTGAAAAACGAACTTGGCAACATGGTCGAGGCGGGGGTCATCGATGCCCCGACCGCGGCGCGCATTGAAAGCTATCTCGCTTCCAGGCGCCCTTCTTCGCAAACCACCTTCACGGTTTTCGGGATCCTGGGAGGATTGATCGTCGGGCTGGGCGTGATCCTGCTCATCGCGCACAACTGGGACGATTTCTCGCGAGGGGTCCGGACGGCATTTGCGTTTCTTCCCTTGTTCATCGGACAGGGCCTGGCTGCATTCGCGTTCTTTAAAAGATCGGGAGACGCCGCCTGGGCCGAAGGTTCCGCGCTTTTCCTTTCCTGCGGCATCGGCGCAGTCATTTCATTGGTGAGCCAGGTCTACAACATTCCCGGCGACCTCAACTCATTCCTGAGCACCTGGATGTTGCTCATCCTGCCCCTTGCCTATCTCATGCGATCGTCGACGGCATCCATTTTCTATATCGTCGGGATTACGGTCTATGGCGCCAATCTCGGGTACTGGTCGGCCGATAAAATCCCATGGCAATATTGGCTGCTTCTCGGGGCAATCGTTCCCTACTACATTCAAATACTGCGCACGCGCCCTGAATCCCGGCTGACGCGCATCCATAACTGGCTCGTGCCGCTATCGGTGATCGCGATGCTGGGGAGCTTTGCGTCAGACCATGAGGTGATCATGTTTGCCGGCTACATTGCGTTTTTCGGGATCATGGTACACGGCGGCCACCTCATCGCCAATCCCTACGCGGCCCGGTCGTTCGGCGCGATAGGTTCGCTCGGGACCATCGCATTGCTTTTGGCGGCGTCGTTCGACGAGATCTGGAAGGACGTGGACCAACTTCCCGCTTCGGCAATTTGGAGCTCGGAAGCCGCAGTCTCGATCGCGCTCACGGCAATCGGAATCTATCTTTCGGCTAAAAACCGGGGCGGATTCCATTACGCCGGAATCGCGATCGCCGCATTTCCGGTGATTTTCCTGATTGGGTGCCTGACGCCCCTGGCTTATGCGGCCGTCAACCTGCTGGTGCTTTACATCGGGCTGGGATACATCCGGGCCGGGCTGAAAACCCAGCATCTGGTGATGCTCAATTACGGGCTGCTGGCCATCGGCGCGCTGGTGCTGTGCCGGTTCTTTGATTCGGATGTGAGCTTCGTGTTGCGCGGCATTTCGTTCATATTGGTCGGTGCGGGCTTCATCGGAACCAATTTGTACCTGCTAAAAAAACGCCGCCATGAATAGAAAAATGATGCTCGCGGCGCTGGCCTTGCTCTTTATCGCGCAGATAGCGGTTCCCGTGGCGATGATCTCGGGACAGGAAAGGATTTTGGAAAAAGGCAAGGAATTTCGGTTTGCGACGCGGCCCCTGGACCCCACCGATTACATGCGGGGGAAATACGTAAGACTGTTTTTCAATTCCGATCCCGTCAAAATGGAAACCTCCGAAATTCCGGAAGATCTCTACGCCTATCTGTCAACCGGCCCCGACGGTTTCGCCAAAATCGATTCGCTGTCGGCCACCGAGCCCGATTCAGGTGATTACCTCAAGGTCAAACTTGCCTACAGAAGCGGGAAAATGGTGCACTATAGCCTGCCGTTCGAGCGGTTCTACATGGAAGAGACCAAGGCTCCGGCCGCCGAGGACCTTTACCTGAAACTTCCGGATTCGGTCAAGGCTTTCGCCAAGGTGCGGGTGCTGGAGGGTGAATCGGTCATCGAGAACGTCTATGTCGGCAATAAACCCATCGGGCAGCTCGCGACTGAACATCTCATGAAAGGTTCATGATATCCGCCATCCGTTGGGGACTCTGAAATCAGGGGCGAGCAACACCACATCGCCGCCGCCATAGGTCGCGCCCAAAACCAGGCATTCGCTCATGAACGGCCCGATCTGCTTGGGCGGGAAATTCACCACCGCAACCACTTGCCGGCCCAGGAGATCCTCCGGATTGTAGCGCCTTGTAATCTGCGCCGAGGTTTTCCGCATCCCAAAGTCGCCAAAGTCTATTTCCAATTTATAAGCGGGCTTCCGCGCCTGTTCAAACACCGCCGCCGAAACCACCGTCCCCACGCGCATTTCCACGCGCTCGAATTCCTTCCAGGTCAAATCCATAATCGTAAAAATTTGGGCGTGCCGCCGCCGGGCTGTCGCCGCGGCGCCGTCGTGCTGTGCGCTGTAGCTTCGCTGCCGCTTCCATCACTCACGCCGCGCAGGGGCCAAGATAACCAATCGGGGGCATTTTTCCCCGCGGGCCAATTTGTTATCTTCGCATCATGAGATGGGTTTTCCTATTGTTGGTTTTTGGCCAGGCGATGGCGCAGGAGACTTATCGGTTCCGCCACGATATCGAGGCCGCGACCGCGCGCGACACCACGCCCTGGCGGCTCCAGATGGCGGCAACCGCCTATTCCCTGAGCGGCCATTACGGCGAGGGTTTGATACAGTGGGACCTTGCGATGCCGGCGACTTTCAATCTGTCGGCAAGTGACAGCCTCGCACTCAAAACCATGCAGGCCGTTCCCGCGGTCGATGCCATCCTCCAACTGGCGAGGGAAAAGAATATCGTCATGATCAACGAGGCGCACCATGACGCCCGCCACCGCGATCTCACAAGGACATTGCTACAGGGGCTCCGGCAGCAGGGATTTGAAACCCTCGCGCTCGAAGCACTAGCCGATACACTCGTCAACGCCCGCGGTTTCGCCATCAAGGAGAGCGGCTATTACACCCAGGAGCCGCAATTCGGAAACCTGATACACGAGGCCATAAAGCTTGGTTTTCGGGTGGTGGGTTATGAAGCGCCGGCCGGGGTCAATGGAAAAGACCGCGAGATCGCGCAGGCCGCCAATCTGAAGAAAATCCTCGAGCGTTATCCCGGAAAATTGCTGGTGCATTGCGGCTATGACCACGTTATCGAAGGCACACCAAACAACCCATCGTGGGAACGCGCCATGG
>JAEWCF010000070.1 GCA_023390775.1 Bacteroidota bacterium
AACGGCAGTCGGTGTTCCCGAGATGACGCCCGTAGATGTGTTGAACGAGAGTCCGGCAGGCAAAGTAGGTGAAATCGAATAAGACGAAACGCTTCCCGTCACGGTTGGCGAAAGCGGGCTGATGGCCGTTCCGACGGTGAAGGTGTTCGGCGAATTATAGGATAGCGCAACCGGAGCCGCATCATTCACGGTAATCACAACCCCGAAAGTGGTCGATCCCCCGGTGTTGGTCGCAGTCACGGTATAAGTCGCGGTCGAGGTAACGGCAGTCGGTGGTCCTGAAATCACGCCTGTTGCGGTGTTGAACGAAAGACCCGCAGGCAAGCTCGGGGAAATCGAATAGGTCGAGACGCTTCCGGTCACGGTGGGCGAAAGCGGCGTGATGGCCGCTCCGACGGTGAAGGTGTTCGGCGAGTTGTAAGAAAGGGCTACCGGAGCCGAATCGTTCACGGTAATTACCACCCCGACGGTGGTCGAGCCTCCGGTGTTGGTCGCCGTCACGGTATAAGTTTCAGTAGCTGAAATCACAGTCGGTGTTCCTGAGATCACACCCGTTTCCGTGTTGAACAAAAGCCCCGCAGGCAAATTCGGCGAAATGGAGTACGATGAAACGCTTCCAGTGACGGTCGGCGAAAGCGGCGTGATGGCCGTTCCGACGGTGAAGGTGTTCGGCGAATTATAGGATAGTGCAACCGGCGCCGCATCGTTCACGGTAATTACCACCCCGAAAGTGGTCGATCCTCCGGTGTTGGTCGCAGTCACGGTATAAGTCGCGGTCGTGGTAACGGCAGTCGGAGTTCCCGAAATCACTCCCGTCGATGTGTTGAACGAGAGCCCCGCAGGCAGGTTCGGCGAAATCGAATAGGACGAGACGCTTCCTGTCACGGTTGGCGAAAGTGGCACAATTGCCGTTCCGACGGTGAAGGTATTCGGCGAATTATATGACAGCGCAACCGGCGCGGCGTCGTTCACGGTAATCACAACCCCGAAAGTGGTCGATCCTCCGGTGTTGGTAGCCGTCACGGTATATGTTTCAGTCGAAGTAATGGCAGTCGGTGTTCCCGAAATTACGCCTGTTGCGGTGTTGAACGAAAGCCCCGCAGGCAGGTTCGGAGAAATCGAATAGGACGAAACGCTTCCGGTCACGGTCGGCGAAAGCGGTGTGATGGCCGTTCCGACGGTGAAGGTGTTCGGCGAGTTGTATGACAAGTTCGAGGGCGCGGCTTCATTTACCGTAAGTTTAATGATAAAAGTCGCCGTTCCTCCCGAATAATTTGCGGTGACGGTGTAATTCGATTGCGGGGCGGCGGCGGTTGGCGTGCCCGAAATCACTCCCGTTGTTGTGTTGAAACTAAGGCCTGCTGGAAGCACCGGCGAAATGCTGTAGGAGAGCACCGTTCCGCCATTGACCGTAGGGGCAACCGGCGTTACGGCAATTCCCTGGTTAAAGTTCAGCGGCGTCGGGTAAGTGATTGGCATCCTAACGCCATCAAGCGCAATATTGTTGAATGTGACGCGGTCTCCCTCGTCGATGGTCATGTTCGGTCCCGTAAAGCGGATACGCACCTTGAAATTGGGATTGTTCTCAACCGCGACAAGGGCAGTAAAATCAGCCTGGAACAACGTATAATCGGGCGTCAGCGGCATTGTTGGATTTGCAAGGCCGGTGGTGATCCATTGAGGCGCACCCGGGTTCACCGAATAATCGATCACCAGGTTGGATGCCGCACCCTCATCTTTCGCGGCGAAGGAAAATTTGATTTCCTTGAATCCCGTGGTCGGCATGTTGAAGACCATTGTATTTTCAAGCCCGTTGTTCTGAAAAGGTTGCAAGATCTGCAGCCCGCGCATCTGTGAAGCGTTGTAGGCCGCACCATTATTTGCTGCGGGACGGTAATTTAACGGCGTGGGTGCGTTTCGGCGTTCCATCGACGCCTTTCTCCAAAGCGGATGTGCAGCCGTAAATGGATAACCCTCAAGACAGGATTGGTATTGGATCGTGGCATCGGCCAAAAGTTCATACGTTGAATTCAGCGAGGTCAGTGGCGTATCGTTCGGGATCGAACTGTTCATGTACCAGAAGTACACCGGTTCGGAAATTTCCACGGGCTCCAGTGGGACGAAAACGGCCGTTACCGAGAAATTGGCATCGGTGACCATGGTCAATTCGGCTTCGGTTGAATTTGAGTCTCCCGTCCAGTGGCTAAAAACATAGCCGGGCTTGGCGATCGCCTTGAGCTTGACAGGAATGTTCGCGTAATATTTTCCGCTCCACGGATAGGGATTGGCGGCCACCCCATCGGTTTCGGGCACGAGGTCAATCGTGTTTACCTTGATATGGCCGTGTGAAGCCGACGACACATTTAAGGTTACATCGATGTCATTCGAAATATTGAATTTTTCGCGGATGTGCTGACGTTGATAATCAGGGCGTGCGAGCGCGAAATTTTGCTGATAGGTCAATCGGTTGTTCCATGAAGTCATGCTGCCGGGAAAACTCCAGCGGGCAATATGCTCGGGCATCGAGGGCTGGATACCGGCCTTAAGCTCATTCATCTGGCCGATGATGTAATCCGGTTTGAAAATGGTGTTCATCAAATCGGCGAAACGGCTGATGAAATCTTCTTTGTAGGATTCGTTTTCAAGCAATTTGCGCAGGATCAGCGTTGACCAGGCCGGATTAGGCCAAGTGTTGTTGACAGTGGTCGCAATCTGGAGGTTGTTGTGCGAATAGTCATCGGTTCCAAAGGAAAATGTATCGTCCAGATCGTGGAAGACCCAGCGCCAGCGCCCGTCGTGCCCATAAGGGGCATTGGGTTCGTAGGCAGCCGTTTTCTTCCGCCAGAATTGCTGGTTGTTGCCCGGCCAATCCGAGTTGTCCAGGTAGATATTGGTCACGAAGTTGTCGGTAAAGCTTTCGGGATCCAGTTGCGTCTTGATATACTCGTAGTTCGCGGCATTCGCCAGGGAATTGTTGTTGAGGTAAGACACCATCGCCTGGAAATGCGCGGTATCGCCTTCCTCGGCCACAAGGCCCTGGTTTTCGAGAAGGTCAACTTCGTCGATTCCGTAGACGCGCTCGAAATATTGATTGTCAAACCGCTCCCGGATATTCAGGATTCCCCAGTATTCGCCGTTGAAGAACGTGATCGCGGGCTGGTAATTTTCGTTTTCGCAGTGCAATTGGCGGCAGATGCGGTGTACAAGGGCGTCGCGGAACATAGTGTCGCGGAAATCGCTTCCCGAGTTGGACAACGTTAGCCTCTTGAAACTGTCGTCGGCCAGATCCGGGAAAAACTGATGGCTCAGGGAGCTGTCGCCGTATTCGGATCGCGCGTAAACCGTCAGCGACTTGCTTTCATATCGGCGTGTCGAAGCTCCGCGGATTCGAAGGCCGACCTCCTGGTTCCGCACTTCTGTTCCGTTGACGAAATAAGAGAAATTGGCCCCTTTTTCAAATTCCATCCCGCGCCGGTAGTAATTGCCCACCTCGCGCCCACGGGGATTGAGGGAAGGGTTATTGGCGCGCCAGGTGTCGTAATCAACGCCGGCCACGTATATTCCGTCGTAGTAGTCGAAGAAACGGGTCTCGGGGAATGCGAGCGAAATTACCGGAAGGTTGTACCGCGCGCTACCGGAAGGATGCACAAAGTACGTGCGGGTGACGATCGGGCTGGAGATTGAGCCGGGCTTGATTGCTCGTGCCTTGACCACGGTCCCTTTAAACACGGGGTTGTCGGGAAAATAATAATTGGGATCGAAGCTATAGGTAGAGGAAGTCCATGACAGTTTGTTGGTTTGCGGGGTGCGATCCACGATCTGGATCGGTGCCGAATATTGTTGGCTCGTATACGATTGCGAAAGGAACGGCCCGGTTGGGTGGAACGGCTGCTCCGAATACGAATTTTTATAGGGATAAAACGTACCGTCAAGGTTGTTTTCGTCCGGGTCGGATCCGTCGAGCGTGTAGATGATCGTAGCCCCGGGGTCGGGCGAGGTGATGGTCAGGTTGAAGGCCGATGAATAAAATCCCGCGGCATGCGAGAATACGGGCGGCTCGAGTTCGGCACCGGTTCCTGCCGATGCATTGATGGCTGCCGGCGTGACATTGGTAAAGATCACGAATGGACCGCTTCCGTTTGGCAGGCGGCCAAATGATTGATCGGCAGACAATTCGGCGGCAGGGGACTGGTCGACCATGACACCGGAGGCATTGGTTAGTGTAATCGCTTCTCCCGAGGCGCTGATTTTCCAGTTGGTATGCAACGGGCTGCCCGGGGTCGTGCGGTTTTTATCGGAACACCAAACCAGCATGTATTGGCCCGGATTGATCGTCACGTTGGGGAAGATCCATTTAAACGGCGTCGCAGGCGCGTCCGAAAGTCCGTAACCGTTCAGGTTGACAGCGACCGACCCGGCATTGTAGAGCTCCACCCAATCTTCGTAACTTCCATCTTCGTCGGTATTGGTCGTGGAGTTGGAGGCGAGTATTTCATTGATCACGACTCCTTGCGCTAGAGCCTTCGGAAAGCACGCAAGAAGGAATGCCCATAATGTGAGTAAAGTAATTTTTTTCATTGCAATTTCTTTTTCAACGCACAAGTTAGCAATCCTTGGCCGTGCGAAATTTTTTACTCGGCTAAACGCCGTTTTTGAACGATAAATGGTTTTTTTTAAGACAATTTATGAAATCAAAAAAGGGGGCGGAATTGATCTCAGCCCCCTTTCATTATCATCTGTTTATGTGCTATTTCCGGCTGATTTTCCGCACCTCGGTGTAACTTCCCTGAGAAAGTTGCAGCAAGTACAGTCCCGAAGTGAGATCATCAAGCATGATGGCCTGGCCGGGTTGGACAACACCGGATTTGACGAGCCTTCCGTCCAGGGTGTGTACTGAAAATGCCGCCTCGTCCATCAGGCCGCCAACGTGGACATTTGCCGTGAACGGGTTGGGATAAACCCTGACCTGTGCCAGTTGATGCGATGGTGTTGACAATTCTTCTTCGGTCGCACGAACCGAAATATTATTGAACGTCACGCGGTTTCCGTTGTCGGCTTCCATGTTTTCCCCCGCAAAACGAACCCTGATTTTAAAGTCGGGATTGTGGTTGGCGGCACTCACCGATGTAAAGTCGGTTTCGAAAAGCTGGTAAGCGGAGCTCAGGGGCATGCTCGAGGTGATCCCTGCAGTTGACCAAACCGGTTCGCCCGAATTGGTGGCATAATCAACCGTGATTGCCGTTGCATTGGTTCCCTCGTTTATCGCCGCGAAAGCAAATTTTAGATCGCGATAGCCTTGGGTCGGAATGCTGAAAATAAACGTATTTTGATTGCCGCCCTGATGCAGGGGTTCCTTGATCTGGATGCCGCGCATGTTGCTGGTGGCAAACGGGATGTCGTTATTGGCCTCGGGAATATAGTTGATCGGCGTAGGCGAATTGCGTCGTTCCATCGAAGCCTTGCGCCAAAGCGGGCTGGCGGAAGTGAACGGATAGCCCACCAGCGAAGATTGGTAGTTGAGCACGGCATCCTGACCGGTCGCCTCAAAGGTCGCCTGCAGTGAAGTGAGCGGCGTGTCATTTGCGATCGTATTGTCCATCATCCAAAAGTAAACCGGTTCATTCACGGCGGGAGCCGTATCGGGAATGAATACGGCCGTGACGTTGAAGGATTCGGCTGATGAGATCGTGATTTCCTCGGTCGTCGCGGTCGAAGCCCCGGTCCAGTGACTGAATACGAAACCATCGTTGGCAATCGCCTTGAGCGTCACCGGAATGTTTGAGAAATACAATCCGGTCCACGGGTAAGGGTTTCCGCTTATGCCGTCGGTACCGTCCTTGATGTAAATGGTATTGAGCTTTACGTGCCCATGGGACGCATCCGAAACATCCACGGTAATGTCAATGTTGTTTGCAATGTTGAATTTCGCGCGGATGTGATCGGCCTGGAACGCGGGACGCTGCTCGGCAAAATCAACCTGCTCCTCGAGATAGGAGTTCCAGTCCCAGGCGGTCGGGGCTTCCCAACGAGCGATCTGCTCCGGCATTTCCGGCTCGATCACCGACTTCAGCTGCTCCATCATCGTCAATACGCGCTCGGTGCTGAACGAAGTGTTCATCAAATCGGCGAAACGGTTGATGAAGTGGTTCGTGAATGTCTCGTTTTCCAGCATCTTCCTGAGCAATAGGGTCGACCATGCCGGGTTTGGCCAAGAAGGCCCATTGGTTGCAGTCGCGGCCGCAAGGCTGTTTAGCCCGATGTTGTGCGAACGGGTTGCAAACGTCGCGTCCAGATCGTGCGCGAGCCATCTCCACCGCCCATCGTGACCGAACGGCGCGTTGGGGTCATAGGCAGCAATTTTCTTCCGCCAACGCGACACGTTGTTGCCGGGCCAATCGATGTTTTGGAAATAGATGTTGGTGATGTAGTAATCGGCGAAGCTTTCGGGATCGAGTTGCGTCGTGATGTAGTTGTAATTGGCTTCGGTTGCCAGCGAATTATTGGCGACGAAACTGTACATCGCCTGCCAGTGCACGTTGTCGCCTTCCTCGACCGTGCTTTGGTTTGACGTGATGTCGACCTCGTCAATATTGAAAACGCGCTTGAAGTAATTATTGTCGAATTTATCCCTCAAGTTCAGGATTCCCCAGTATTCCCCGTTAAGGAAGGTGATGGTGGGCTGATAATCCTTGATGAGCATGTTGAGGTTTTTGGAAAGCTGGTGGATAAACGCATCGCGGAAGAGCGTCTCGTAAAAGTCGGCTCCGGAGTTGCGCAGGATCAGCCTGTCAAAGTTTGTGGGCTGGTTGGGAAAGAAAGGGTAATCCATATCGCCATCGCCATACTCGTCGCGGGCGTAGATGTTGAACGATTTGTTCTGCCATTCGCGCGACGATCCGCCGTGTAGCCTCAGGCCGACATTCTGGTTGATGACCTCCTCGCCATTGACAAAATACGTCATGTTGGCCTCGCGTTCGTGTTCGATGCCGCGACGGTAAAAATTGCCGGTGTTCTCGATTCCGTGGTGGTCAAGGTCCGGGTTTTGGGTCCGCCAGGTATCAAAGTCGATTCCGGCCACGTAGATCCCGTCCTCATAATCAAACAGCACATCCTCGCTGATGGAAAGCGATATGACGGGAAGTGAGAAGCGGTTTTCGCCTTCGGGAGTGACAAAGTACGTGTGGCTGACCGCTTTGGGTGACAGCGCCCCCGGCTTGACCACCTTGGCGCGCACTACGGTTCCCTTGAAGATCGGGAATTCCGGCAGGTAGTATGGCGTAAGGTGCATCGTCGAGGAAATCATCGAGATGTCATTGGGCTGCGGAGTCCGGTCCACGATTGAAATCGGCGCCGAATACGGCAGGGTCGCAAAGGTCTGGTTGAGCATCGGGCCAAACGGATCGCCCGGATTTTCGGGATATGAGTTTTTGTAATTGTAGGTCACTCCGCCGATGTTGGCTTCCATGGGTTCCGAACCGTCGAGGGTGTAGATGATCGAAGCGCCCGGAACATCGGTAGTCAGGGTCAGGGTAAATCCGGTTGTGTAAAATCCGCCGGCATGCGAGAAGACCGGGTCGGGCAATACTTCCGAATACCCGTTCGTACCATTTGCGGCCCCGGGTGTGATCGCCTGCATGAACATGAACGCGCCTGTACCGTTTGGCACTCGGGCATAAGAGAGGTTTTCCGGAATTGCGGTGGCAGGAACCTGGTCAACGATTGCCTGCGCCGCATTGGAAAGGGTGATGGTTTCACCCGCCGAACTGATCTTGAAATTGGTGTGAAGCGGTGCCGACGGAATGATGCGGTCCTTGTCTGAACACCAGACCAACAGATAGCTTCCCGGCTGCATCGTCACGGCGGGGAACTGCCATTTGTGCGGCATGGTCGCGTCGTCGGTAAGCCCGAAGCCTTCCAGATTGACCGGAGTTGGGCCGTAATTGTGAAGCTCGACCCAATCTTCGTGGTCGCCGTCCTCGTCGGTATTGGCAATTGTGTTGGAGGTCAGGACCTCATTGATGGCAATGGATTGCGCGGCTGCCGGGACCTGGAACATCAGGGCGAGTGCCGCCAGTTGCAGGGCGTATTTTACTTTCATAGGACTTATTAAATGGCCGTAGGAAGCCGGTTATTTTTTAACGATTTTGATGGTCTGGGTCGCATCGGCCGACGAAACCTGCAACAGGTAGATCCCGCTCGTCAGGTCTGCAATGGAAATTGCCCCGCCCGAAAGAAGGTGTCCTTTTTTCACGACGCGCCCGTCCAGCGCAAACAGGTTGAAATTCGCCTCGGCATCAAGCCCGGATACATTGATGAGGTCCTGGGCCGGATTGGGATAAACGAACATGCCGGCAAGCGGATTTTCAACCACCGAGAGATTTTGCTCGGTTCCCATCACCGAAATGTTGTTGAAGGTAATGCGGTTGCCGTTGTCGACTTCCATATTGGAGCCCGCAAAGCGCAGCCTGACCTTGAAGTCAGGGTTATTATCTGCAGCGGCAATTGATGAGAAATCGGTTTGGAACAATTGATAAATCGAAGTCAGCGGCATCGAAGCCGTGATCCCCGAAGATGTCCAGGCCGGCGTTCCCGCATTGGTGGCGTAATCGATCAGGATTCCGGTGGCATTTGTCCCTTCGTTTACGGCGGCAAAGGCAAACTTGATGTCCTCGAAGCCCGTCGTCGGGAAGCTAAAGATCATGGTGTTTCCATTGGATCCGCTTTGCAGGGGTTCGGTGATTTGGAGGCCGCGCATGTTGCTGGTCGCAAATGGAATGTTGTTGTTGGCCTCAGGAATGTAATTGATAGGCGTCGGGTTGTTGCGCCGCTCCATCGAAGCTTTTCTCCAGTTGGGATGCGTCGAAGTGAAGGGATAACCCGCCAGGGAAGACTGGTAGTTGATGACGCCGTCCATCTGCGCGATTTCAAAAGTCGAAGTGAGCGAGGTCAACGGCGTGTCATTCGGGATATTGGTATCCATCACCCAGAAATAAATGGGTTCTGACTGTGCCGGTGCGGTGTCGGGAACAAATACGGCCGTAACCGAAAAAGCATTCGCCGACGAAATCGTGATTTCCTCCTGCGTGCTGGTGTTGGCTCCTGTCCAGTGGCTAAACATGTAGCCTTCGTGGGCAACCGCCTTCAGCGTCACGGGAATATTTGAAAAGTAAATTCCGGTCCAGGGATAGGTATCTTCGGGAATTCCGGGCGTGGTTGGAACCACATCGATCGTATTGATCTTGATGTGGCCATGCATCTCATTGGACACGTTCAGCGTCACGTTGATGTTGTTGTCGATGTCAAATTTCTCGCGGATGTGCTGGCGCTGGAAGACCGGCCGTTCCTCGGCAAAGGTGTGGACGATCTCGATGCTGGCTTCCCACCAACCGTAATCGGTGCCGTCCCAACGGTTGAGGTGGTCCTGCATTTCGGGCTGGATCACGGCCTTCATCTCGGTCGATTTTTGGATGATCCGTTCAGCCTTGAGGTATGAGTTCATCAGGTCGGCGAAGCGGTTAATGAAGCTGACCTTGAAATTTTCGTTGGTCAGCAATGACCGAAGCACCAGCGTCGAAAACGGCGGGTTCGGGTATTCCGGGCCATTCGGGTCGGTTGCAAATTCCAGCGTATTGTGGTCGTTCACGTCCAGTGTCGCCCCAAATGCCGAATCGGTGTCTTTCATTGCGGTCCTCCATCGGCCATCATGCCCGTAGGCAGCGTTCGGCGTAAAGGGAACGCGCTTGCGCCAGAACTCGGTGTTCCATCCCGGCCAGTCCACGTTCTCATAAAAAATGTTGGAGATATAGTAGTCGCGGAAGTTGTCCACGTCAAGCTGCGTCGCGATATAGTCGAAGTTTGCCTGCGTGGCGAGCGTATTGTTTTCCATGAATTCGGCCATCTCCTGCCAGTGGTCGTTGTCGCCTTCCTCCACCATCAGCGCATCTTCCAAAAGGTCGAGGTCCACCTGGTCGATGTTGTACTTGTTCTTGAAGTAGAATCTATCATAGCGCTCGCGCATGTTCAGGATGCCCCAATATTCGCCGTTGACAAAGGTAACGGTGGGCTGATAGGCTTGCGTTTCCAGAAAGTCAGATACAAGAGATTGCGCCAATGCGTCGCGGTACATGGTCGAGAAGAAGTCGCTTCCCGAATTGCGGAGCACCAGCCTGTTGAACTTGTCCAGCGGCTCGCCCTGGAAAAATTGATAATCGAAATCGTCATCGCCGTACTCGTCGCGGGCCACCAGCCTGAGCGATTTGCTTTGCCAGGCACGGGTTGCGCCGCCATTGATGCGGATGCCGATATTCTGGTTCAAAACCTCTTGCCCGTTTACAAAGTAATCCACGTGAGCCGCCCTTTCCGACGGATCTCCGCTGCGGCGGTAATTCGCATCGGCGTTGTAGTAATCGGCGTCCACGGTGGGGTTGGCCGCACGCCAGGCGCCAAAATCGGCACCGGCCACGAAAATTCCGTTGTTGTATTCAAAGAAGCGGTCTTCGTTGAGCGAAAGGGAAACTACGGGCAACGAGAACTCGTTGGCCCCGGCAGGTGAAACAAAGTAAGACCGCGTCACCGTTGGGCTTGGAAGCGCTCCGGGTTTGGTGACCTTGGCCCTGACCACCGTGCCCTTGAACAGGTTGACGGTGGGGAAATAATCGGGTTCGTAATGATGTGTGGAAGAGATCGTCGCGAGCTTGTTGGGCTGCGGCGTCCGGTTCACGATGTTGATTGGAGCGGTATAGGTTTGTGTCGCGTTGTTTTTTGTGAGCAGTGGGCCCGCGGTCTGGCCGGCGAGTTCGGCGTAGCGGTTGCGGTATTGATAGGTGTGCCCGCCGATGTTGGCCTCATCCGGTTCCGAGCCGTCCAACGTGTAGAGGATCGTGGCGCCCGGCACCGTGGTTGAAATCGTGAGGTTGAAGGCCGATGTGTAGAATCCGCCATCGGCCGAGAAAACAGGCTCGGGCAAGATTTCATTGTAACCCGTTCCCGGATTTGCCGCCGATGGAGTCACGGTCACCGCAAACATGAAGGGCCCCGTGCCGTTGGGAATCCGTGCCCATGAAATATTGGAGGCAATGGCCGGCATCACGACCTGCGAAACCTGAGTTCCTGCCGCGTTGGAGAGCGTGATGGTCTCGCCGGATGCGCTTATTTTCCAGTTGGTATGCAGCGGGCTGCCTGCGGTCGAACGGTTCTTATCGGTACACCAGACCAGCAGGTACGAATTTGCCGGCATTGAAATATTGGGGAAAACCCATTTGTGGGGCAATGACGCATCGTCCGAAAGCCCGAAACCATTCAGGTTAACGGCTGATCCGGTCGGATTGAAAAGTTCCACCCAGTCGCCATGTTCCCCATCCTCGTCAACATTGACCGACGTGTTCGAAGCCAGCACTTCATTGATCACGACCTGCGCATTAGTAGCCAGCGCCGTCAGGGCAAATGCGGCAACTGCAAAAAAGCGGGTAATTCTATTCATGGTATAATATGTTGAAATTGAAGCGAAAGTAGAAATTAATGCTTTTTTTTTCATTTTAAATCGATGTATGGTGGAATTTAGACCGTAAAATGCATTTTTTGGGAAAGTGCGCTCAACTCAAGCGTCGGGATAATTGATTAGTTTTACTGCCGACAAAAATTTTAACCTGCCAAATGACCCAAACCGTCAATTCTCCTGAAAGAAAGCCGCTCTCGGTCATCTGCCTTTCACCTGTCTTCAACGACTGGGAGAGTTACGGGGAGCTGATCGCCCGGATCCGGGAGCAGTTCGATCATTCGGATATTAACCTAAGGTTTATTGCCGTCGACGATTGTTCGCCGAACCCGATGGGGCTTTCGCCGGGGCAGCCGGACGTCACGGTGGTGCGCCTCAAGGTAAATGTCGGCCACCAAAGGGCCATCGCGATCGGGCTGCAGTTCATCCATGCCAGGCAGCAGGAATTCGATTATGTGATCGTTCTTGACAGCGACGGCGAGGACCGTCCGGAAGATATCCGCAGCATGATTTCGGCGGCCGAAAGTCAGGATCGTCCCAAGATTATTTTCGCCCGAAGGCGGAAACGGCAGGAGTCCTGGATTTTCAAGACGGGCTACTTTTTTTACAAGCAGATCTTTTACGCGCTCACCGGCCAACAGATCAATTTCGGGAATTTCAGTTGCATTCCCGCGCCGTTGCTTTACCGGGTGGTGGCACAGGACAACCTGTGGAACCATTATTCGGGCAGCATCATCCAGTCTAGGAT
>JAEWCF010000036.1 GCA_023390775.1 Bacteroidota bacterium
GATGATTTCAGGATCGTCTTGACTTCGGCCTGTGCGTTTACCGTGAAGGTGCGCGCATACAGTAGGAAGAGTACGAAGAAGAACCCGATGGTCCCGATGAAGATCCCGATATCGACAAACGTCGGCGAGAACATCGTCCAGGAAGAAGGAAGGTAGTCGCGGTGCAGCGAGGTCACGATGATCACGAAGCGCTCGAACCACATCCCGATGTTCACCACGATCGAAATCACGAAGGAGAACATGATGCTGGTGCGAAGCTTCTTGAACCACATGAACTGCGGCGAGAACACGTTACAGGTCATCATCGACCAGTAGGCCCACCAGTAAGGCCCGGTGGCGCGGTTAAGGAACGCGTACTGCTCGTATTCAACACCCGAGTACCAGGCCACGAAGAGCTCGGTAATGTAGGCCACACCCACGATGGAACCGGTGATCATGATGATGATGTTCATGAGTTCGATGTGCTGGATGGTGATGTAGGCCTCGAGGTTGGACACCTTTCTCATGATGATCAGGAGCGTGTTTACCATCGCGAATCCCGAGAATACCGCACCGGCAACAAAGTACGGCGGAAAGATGGTGGTGTGCCATCCCGGGATCACCGAAGTCGCGAAGTCAAAGGATACGATGGTGTGTACCGAAAGTACGAGTGGAGTCGCAAGACCTGCCAGTACAAGGGAAACTTCCTCAAAACGCTGCCAGTCCTTGGCGCGGCCAGTCCATCCGAAAGAAAGGATGCTGTAGATTCTCTTGTTGAAAGGCGTGATCGCACGGTCGCGGATCATCGCAAAGTCGGGCAAAAGCCCCGTCCACCAGAACACGAGCGATACCGAAAGATAGGTCGAGATCGCGAACACGTCCCAAAGAAGCGGTGAATTGAAGTTGACCCAGAGTGACCCGAATTGGTTCGGGATCGGCACGACCCAGTACGCGAGCCACGGACGACCCATGTGGATGATTGGGAAAAGTCCCGCCTGCACTACCGAGAAAATGGTCATCGCTTCAGCCGAACGGTTGATCGCCATACGCCATCTCTGACGGAAAAGCAAGAGTACCGCCGAGATCAGCGTTCCCGCGTGGCCGATACCGACCCACCAAACGAAGTTGGTGATGTCCCAGGCCCAGCCGACAGTTTTGTTGAGTCCCCATGTCCCGATACCTGTAGAAATCGTGTAGGTGATGCAGCCGATTCCCCAAAGGAACGCGACCAGTGCAATTGTAAATACTGTCCACCATTGCTTGTTGGCACGGCCCTCGACGGGTGCGGCAACGTCCACGGTTACATCGTGATAAGATTTATCACCTATAACTAAAGGTTTTCTGATGGGTGCTTCGTAGTGAGACGACATAATCCTTTATCTAGTTGCTTAATAATAGTTTTTAGCTGTTCCTGACTTTTACCTGATAGAAGACATTCGGTTTGGTTCCGACGTGCTCCAAAAGGTGGTACATGCGCTCGTCCTTGGCCAGGGTCGCGATTGTATTGTCCTGTTTGTTGACGTCGCCAAAACGGATGGACCCGGTATGGCAGGCCGCCGAACAGGCTGTTTCAAACTCATCGGTGCGGACCTCGCGGCCTTCGCGCTTGGCGGTCAGGATGGTGAGCTGTGTTTTCTGGATACAGAAAGAACATTTCTCCATCACGCCTCGTGAACGGACATTGACGTCCGGGTTGAGTACCATGCGGCCGAGGTCGTCGTTCATGTGGTAATCGAACTCGTTGTTCTGGGCATAGAGGAACCAGTTGAATCGGCGGACCTTGTACGGACAGTTGTTCGCACAGTAGCGCGTCCCGACACAACGGTTGTACGCCATCTGGTTCTGGCCCTGGCGACCGTGCGAGGTTGCGGCAACCGGACAAACGGTCTCGCAAGGCGCGTGGTTACAGTGCTGGCACATGACCGGCTGGAAGGCGACCTGCGGGTTGTCGGCTGGGCTTTCCATCTGGCCGAATCCGCCCAAAGATCCCTTGTCGCCAAACAGTCCGTCGAAGCTTTCCTTCTTGTGGACATCTTGGGCAAAAGTCTCTTCTGACGAATAGTAACGGTCGATACGCAACCAGTGCATGTCGCGTGAACGGCGCACTTCGCTCTTCCCGACAACCGGAACGTTGTTCTCGGCGTGGCAGGCAATGACGCAGGCCCCGCAACCCGTACACGAGTTCAGGTCGATCGACATGTTGAAGTGGTGCCCGACCGAACGGTCAAAGCCTTCCCAAAGGTCTACTTTCACTGCCTCAACAGGGCTGTGGTCAAGCGAAACCATCGGGACGATGTTCCACTCCGACGAATCCTTGGTATTGAAAATCTCCAGTGTGGTCTCCTTGATGATGTCTCCGCGGCCCATCAGCGTCTTCTGCGACTGGACGCAGGCAAATTCGTGTCGGCCGGCAGCCTTCTCGATTTTGGCCGGCTGTACCGACTTGAAATTGGCGTAAAGTGCATAAGCATTGACACCCACCTTCATTTCTTCCTTCATTGCGGCTTTGCGGCCGTACCCGAGCGCAAGCCCCATGGTTCCCGGCGCCTGGCCTGGCTGTACAATTACCGGAACATTTTCAAGCTTGATATTTCCAACGGTAATGTTGGCGTAGGAACCGTCGAGGCCTCCGTTGGCCACGATCTCGTTCATGAGTTCGAATTTATCGGCGTCGGCGCGCGATACGGTAACGTAGTTATCCCAAGAAACCCTCGTGATCGGGTCCGGGAATTCCTGGAGCCATGGGTTGTTGGCCTGCTGGCCGTCGCCCATGCCCGTTTTGGTGTAGAGGATCAGCTCCATTCCCGAAGCATCCTTGGCCGAGGCAAGCGCACTTGCGGCACCCGCGGCATCCCCTCCACCTGCAGCACCGGTAGCGGCAGCAGTTGCGACAACACCGTCATGAAGCGCCTGGTTCCAGCTCGCACCGTTAAGATAGGCAGCGGAATTTCCTTTGATGTAATCGTAAAAAGTGCCCGATGTACCGTTCCATACCATCAGGGAATCCTGAAACTGACGCGTGTTGAACAGCGGACGGATGGTGGGCTGGCTCAGGCTGTAGGAACCCTTGACCAGCACGTGGTCATTCCACGACTCGAGGTAGTGCGGCGCGGCGGCGGCAATCGTGGTCATGGATGCGGTCTCGTCCTCCTTGAGGCTGAACGCTACCGACATTTTGGTCTTTTTGAGCCCGGCGACAAAATCGGCGCTGTTTGGCAGGGTGTAAACCGGGTTGACGCCGCTCATGATCAACGTGTGCACCGAGCCGGCTTTCATGTCGTTGATGAGTTGCATCACGGCGCGGTCAGAGCCCTTGCGGACGTATCGCCCTGCGGCCGGGTTGAAGGCCTCGCTGCCGAGGGCGCGGTTGATCGCGAAAACGAGCATTTGTGCGTTGACATCATCGATTCCGCAAACAAGGACGCCCTTGCTTCCGGCGGCCTTGAGTTGTTGTGCGGCACGGTTGACCGCTTCTTCCTGTGCGATCTTGCGCGTGGAAGCCGATCCGCCTGCGACGGCATTGTATATCTTAAGTAGGGCCTGTTTCTGGTCGGCAGTGGTCATCGGGATACGACGGTCGGCCGCTGCGCCCGAAAGCGTCATGTTGCCCTCCATCTGGATGTGGCGCGACATCTTTCCGTTGCGCGGCACACGTCCCTGCGCATATCCGGTATCGTAACCTCCACCCTGCCAATCGCCAAGGAAATCCGCACCGACCGATACGATCATCGAAGCTTTCGAAAAGTCGTAATCGGCAAGGGCGCGTTCGCCATAGGCAGCCTCAAAGGCATCGAGCGCGGCAGAAGACGAAACGGCATCGTAAATAACGTGCTTAGCATTGTTGCGGGCCGTAAATTCGGCGATCAGTTTTTCGGTCGAAGGGCTGGCCAGCGTTCCTGTAAGGACAACTACCTGACCTCCTTTGGCACGGGCATCGGCAAGTGAAGCCTGAACCCTTGCATCGACATCTTCCCAGCTCGCGGTCTTGCCTGCGATCTTGGGATTTTTGAGGCGCATGCTGTCATACATCGAAAGAACGGACGCATGAACCCTTGCATTAGCCGGGAATTTTGCACCGGCCAAAGTATTGTTCTCGATCTTGATCGGGCGGCCTTCGCGCGTCTTGACCAGGATATTCGCAAAGTCGAAACCGTCAAAAGCCGTAGTCGCGTAAAAATCGGCAACGCCGGGGACAACGGGCTCGGGCTGGACAACGTATGGAATCGATTTATGTACCGGCCCCTCGCACGCGGCAAGCGACGCGGCAGCCGTACTGAAGCCAACATACTTCAAAAAGTCACGGCGCGTGGTGGACGATGAACTGAGCGACTCCTTGTTGCCAAGGAATTCGTCTACCGGGATCGCCTCGGTGAATTCGTTATGTTTAAGCGTCTCAACAATAGAACCCTCTTGAAGTTCCTCAACACTTTTCCAGTATTTTTTGTTTGATGACATCGTATATAAAAGTTAGCTTCTTAATAATTGATTAGTAGTGGCATTTTCCGCATTCGAGGCCACCCATTTGCGCAGCGGTCAGCTTCTCAACACCGTACTTTTTTGAAAGTTCCGCGTGGATCTTGGCGTAGTACTCGTTGCCCTCCATTTTCACGTCGGTCTTGCGGTGGCAGTCTACGCACCAGCCCATCGTGAGAGGCGAGAACTGTTTCATGTATTCGAATTCCTGTACCGGGCCGTGGCAGGTCTGGCACTCGATTCCCGCAACCGAAACGTGTTGCGAGTGGTTGAAGTAAGCGAAATCGGGAAGGTTGTGGATGCGGACCCATTTTACCGGCTTGGTCTTGCCCGTGTAGGACTGGGAATTCTTGTCCCATCCGACGGCATCGTAAAGCTTTTGGATCTCACCGTCGTAGAACGCCTTGCTGTGCTCCGGAGTCGCGGTGGTCTCGGCAACCTCGCTAATGTTCTTGTGGCAGTTCATACACACGTTAAGCGAAGGGATACCGGCATTTTTTGAAACGCGCGCGGCCGAGTGGCAAAACTTACAATCAATTTCGTTGTCACCCGCGTGTATTTTGTGGGAATAGTGGATAGGCTGGATGGGCTGGTAATCCTGGTCAACGCCTACCTGCATGAAGAATCCGTAGGCAAAGTACCCGGCGGCCAGCAAAAGGAAAACGGAAGTCACGAAAACCAGGAACTGGTTGCGGGCGAAGGCTTTCCAAACCGGTACCGAAGGCTCTTTATGAATCTGGGTATTATTGGCGGCAGCAACTCGTGAAAGCACGCGGTTAACCATCACAAGCATTACGATCAGGATCAGCATGACGACGGCCAATGCGCCGAGGATCAGGTTGTTTGAGATCCCGCCTTGATCGGCGCCGGCGGGTTGAGTGCCGGGCAAAGCTTGTGGCTTGGCCTCTGCAGCCGGAACTTCGGAAGTATAGGCAAGGATATTTGAAATGTCGTCATCGCTCAATTGCGGGAAAGGCGTCATGACGGCCTTGTTGTTTTCCTCGAAAAGTTTTACGGCAATTGGGTCACCGGCCTTGATCATCTCGCTGGAGTTGCGGATCCACTTGTTCAGCCATTCCCGATCACGGCGGTCAGCCACCCCGCGGAGCGCAGGCCCGGTGGATTTTCCGTCAAGCTTGTGGCAGGCAGCACAATTTGAGTTGAAGAGCGCTTTTCCCTTTGCGGCATCCCCTCCCGCGGCAGGAGCTGCAGCGGCGTCGGCGGCCGGAGCGGCGTCGGCAGCGGGGGCAGCCGCATCCTGGGCAAAGGTCGAAAGCGAGAAATTCAGCATTAAAGCCAGACTGAAAATCAATATTCCTGAAATCGGTTTATGGTTACCCACTTTTTTCATATTATAAATGATTATCGACTAAAAATTGGCAGCATTTTCCCGGATAGGTGGAAAAACGGTACAATACTTCAAAATTTGCCACAAAAATACAATATCACAAGTATTCCCAAAACCTTAAATAAGTCTTAAAAGTCAATTTATAACAATTCTAAATAAAAAAGAAAACCCGCGTAAAATCTATATTCTTTACATTTGTATACAAATCACCACGTTATGAAAAACAAGTTTGCCGCAACCCTGTTCCTGACCCTCGCGACAGTCTTATTCAATATCAAAAAAATCAGCGCCCAGGGCGGTGATGTGAGCCTTTCCCAAGACCCTAAATTTGAACAATTGCTCAACGAAAAGCGCCGGATAAACTCCTCGATCACCGTAAACGATCGCTACAAGGTCCAGGTTTTCAACGGCGACAGCGAAACGTCGAAAAAGACGCTCGCCGAATTCAAGCGGGACTTTAAGGAATACGATGCGACGATCGTGTTCAGCACACCGAGCTACAAGGTTTGGGCGGGAAATTTCAAGACGCGCATTGAAGCGGAGCGCAATTTGGCCGAAATCAAGAAAAAGTATCCGAATGCGTTTTTGGTGAGGCCGAATAAGTAGTTTTGCGTTCTGGGTTTTGGGTTCTGGGAAACTTTGGGGAAACAGGCTTGATTCGGAAATTCTCCTGCGGAAGCGAGGATAATTCGGGAATGCAACCGGCCCCTCCCCTACACCCGAAGGTCGCAAATTTTCGGCATCGGTGATTACGGGAAAAATGCCGGAAACCTTAAACTTCTCAGCTATATTGGAATCGTGCGTGCGGGGTTGAGCACATCGTCGATTTTGACTTAAATCTTACCGATTTCAACTCGGAGCAAGCTCTTTCAACTAGAACTCCAGGAGCGAAAACTCGTTCGTCAATGCTCCTGCGCACGCGAGGAATATTCGGGAATGCACCCGGCCCCTCCCCTACACCCGAAGGTCGCAAATTTTCGGCATCGGTGATTACGGGAAAAACTCATGATATTTTAAATGTAAGGAGGGCGGGGAACCCATTACGGAGTCTTCTTACCTTTGGCTAGAATCAGCCTATATTTGACCTAGCAGCCAGCCAATAACCGTGAACAACGCCAAAGCCTACCGCGCTCTTTGCCTTGCCATCCTATTCAATCTGGGAGTCGCGCTGGCCATGCTGGTTGCGATGTTCGGTTGGGATGGATGGTCTGTTATAATGGAATTCCCGCTCTGCCTCACCGTTGGTATCACAAGCCTTTTCCTGACCGCGAGATTTGCGGCGCCCTATCTTAATCGATCGGCCCGGGGAGGATTTTGCCGATCCGGGTTCGCGGGTGCCCTCGCTCTATTGATTATCCTACTTGCCGGTACCCTGGCAGGAACTACCGCTGGGTTTTTGAGCATGGGCGTTGCCGATGGAACTTCGGCCACATTTGGAGATAAAATATTTGATTACTACGTCAAGCCTTTCTATTGGATCATGATTTTTGGGGTATTTCCAACCCTTTTGACCGGGGCCGTCACGGGCCTGCTTTTTAGGCAAAATCTCACCCGCAATTTGGATACGAATGGATGACATCAGCCGGTACATTGCCCAATTCCCCCGAGAGGTTCAGGAAAAGCTCAGGACTCTACAATCCGCGATTCGCGAAGTTGTCCCCGACGCAACCGAGAAAATTTCCTACGGAATTCCCACGTTTTATAAAGGGAAGAACATTGTGCATTACGCAGCGTTCAGGAACCACATCGGATTCTATGCGCTGCCCTCGACCAACGGTGCCTTCGCCGATGAACTGGCCGGCTATAAAACCGGGAAAGGCTCGGTGCAGTTCCCGATTGGGGAAGACCTTCCGGTGGAACTGATAAAGAAGCTCGTACAATACCGGATACGGGAATTGGAGAAGATTTGAGGGAACGGCGGATGCGCAGCCCGGATCGCAGCGGCAGCCTTTTAAAACCTCGAAGGTTAGAAACACATTTCATCGAGGCCTTGAAGGCGAATCAACCTTCGAGGTCTCAAAAGCTATAGCGGAGAGCCGGACCCGAGCCTTGAAAAGGCGAACAGACGAAGTAAATGTCTGCCAAAAAAAAAAGCCCCGCTTGTGACGGGGCTTGCTGTTTATTTGAGCTTCTTCTTGACCGCGACCTCCTGGAAGGCTTCGATCGTGTCGTTGATCTCAATATCGTTGTAATTCCTGATCTGGATTCCGCAGTCGTAACCCTTGGAAACTTCCTTGACATCGTCCTTGAAGCGCTTTAGGGCCGTGAGTTCGCCGGTGTGCACCACAACGCCGTCGCGAATGATCCTGATTTTGGACGAGCGGTAGATCTTGCCGTCGGTGACCATACATCCGGCGATGGTTCCCACCTTTGAAATCTTGAAGAGTTCGCGGATTTCGGCGGTACCGGTGACTTCCTCCTTCATCTCCGGCGAAAGCATGCCTTCCATAGCATCGCGCAAATCATCGATCGCGTCGTAGATGATCGAGTAGTTTCGGATGTCGATTTCCTCCTTGTCGGCCAGGGCGCGCGCACTTCCCGAAGGTCGCACGTTGAACCCGATGATGATCGCGTCGGAAGCCGATGCGAGCATGACATCGGTCTCGGTGATCGCACCAACTCCCTTGTGGATGATGTTGATCTGGATTTCCTCGGTCGAAAGTTTCGAGAATGAATCCGAAAGGGCTTCCACCGATCCGTCCACGTCCCCCTTGAGGATGATGTTGAGTTCCTTGAACTGGCCGAGGGCGATTCGCCTTCCGATTTCGGCAAGCGTGATGTGTCGCTGCGTGCGTACCGATTGCTCGCGCATCAGTTGCGTGCGCTTGGCGGCGATCTGCTTGGCCTCACGCTCGTCCTCGAATACGTTGAACTTGTCGCCGGCCGTTGCAGCCCCGTCAAGCCCCAGTACCGAAACCGGTGTCGACGGCCCGGCCGAAACGACCACATGGCCGCGTTCGTCGTGCATCGCCTTGATCTTTCCGTGGTGCTTTCCGGCCAGCATGTAGTCGCCGACCTTGAGCGTACCGTTCTGGACGAGGATCGTTGAAACATATCCCTTTCCTTTGTCGAGGAACGCTTCCACGACCGTACCCGAGGCCTGTTTGTTCGGATTGGCCTTGAGGTCGAGGATTTCGGCCTCGAGCAATACTTTCTCCAGAAGTTCCTTGACGCCCAAACCGGTCTTGGCCGAGATGTCGTGAGACTGAATCTTTCCGCCCCAGTCTTCCACCAAAAGGTTCATGCCGGCAAGGCGCTCCTTGATTTTCTCGGGGTTCGCGTTGGGCTTGTCGACTTTGTTGATGGCGAAGATCAGCGGGACACCGGCCGCCTGTGCGTGGCTGATGGCCTCCTTGGTCTGCGGCATGATGTCGTCGTCGGCCGCGATCACGATGATCGCGATATCGGTAACCTGGGCACCACGGGCACGCATCGCGGTAAACGCTTCGTGTCCCGGAGTATCGAGAAATGCGATTTTCTGGCCGTTGTCAAGAGTCACACCGTAGGCACCGATGTGCTGGGTGATACCTCCCGATTCGCCGGCAATTACGTTTTCCTTACGGATATAATCCAAAAGCGAGGTCTTACCATGGTCAACGTGACCCATGACGGTCACGATCGGTGCGCGGCTCACCAGGTCCTCCGGACGATCTTCCTCGATCTGGATGTTTTCTTCCAGGTCGGTGGTGATGAATTCAACGTCAAAGCCGAATTCGTCGGCCACGATGGTGAGTGTTTCGGCGTCGAGGCGCTGGTTCATGGTCACCATGATGCCGAGCGACATACAGGTCCCGATGACCTTGTTGATCGGCACGTCCATCATGGTCGCGATTTCGCCGACGGTCACGAATTCGGTAACCTTCAGCGTCCTGCTTCCTTCTTCCAAAGAGCGCTGTTCGTCCTCCGATTTCTGACGATGCGTATCGCGCTTGTCCCGACGGTATTTGGCAGCCTTGGATTTTCCGCCCTTGCCCTGAAGTTTCTCGAGGGTTTCGCGGATCTGGTTTTTGACTTCTTCCTCGGTTGGCTCAACCTTGGCCACGATGGCAGGCCTGCCTTTCCCGATTCCGCCCGGGCGTGCACCACCTTGGGTACGCGCTCCTGCTCCTCCGCCAAATCCCGGACGTGATTCGCCCGGCTTGGTTGGGATGCGCTTGCGTTTGTTTTTATTGGCCGCGCTGTTGGCATTCTGCGTATTGGGCCTGATCGCGAGATCTTCTTTCTTTTTCTTTGGTTTTTCAAACTGCGACAGGTCAATGGTCTGGCCGGTAAGCGTAGTCCCGGAGAGCTTCTTGTACTGTGTCGCGAATTCCTCGGCCGGTTTTTCCCCTGTTGGAGTAGCGGCCGGTGCCGATGCTGCGGGTGCGGTTTGAGGAGCAGCCTCCTGTACCGGAGCGGCGGCTTCCTTTTTTGGCGCTTCGGCTGGCTTGGCGTCTGAAGGTGCCGATGCAGCGGGTGCAACGGGTGCCGCCGGTGCAGCCGGTTTCTTTGGTCCGAGGTCGATGGTGCCCACCTGCTTGGGCCCCGACACGACAGCTTTGGCCTTGATGACCTCCTGCGTGCGGCGCTCCTCGTCCTGGCGGCGCTTCTCCTCGATTTCACGCTCGCGCTCAAGCCTTAAGGCTTCTTTTTCCTTGCGCTTCTCCTCACCAAGCTCGATCGACGCGGCCTTGTTGCCCTTGTCGCCGGCAAAACCGCCCTGCAGGATCCCGTACTCGCGGTCGCTGATCTTGGCGTTGGGATTCGAATCGATCGCGATGCCCTTCTCCTTGAGATATTCCACGGCACGGTCGAGCGAGATGTTGAATTCCCGTAAAACCTTGTTAATTCTTATTACTCTTTCTTCAGACATATAAATTTAATTGCGCTTCAGTTGTGTTGGTGCGATGCTAGTTATCGAGTTCCTCCTTGAGGATCCTCATGACGTCGAGGATCGTCTCTTCCTCGAGGTCGGTGCGGCGTACCAGGTCATTCACGTCCTGTTTCAGTACGCTGCGGGCCGTGTCAAGGCCGATTTTCGCGAATTCGTCGATGATCCATCCGTCGATCTCATCGGAAAATTCCGTCAGTTCCACGTCTTCTTCCTCGACCAGGCTGCCTTCGCGGATGACGTCCAGCTCATAGCCCGTCAGCAGGCCGGCGAGCTTGATGTTGTGTCCGCCGCGCCCAATGGCCTTGGAAACTTCCTCGAGCTTGAGGAAAACCTCGGCGCGCTTTTCCTCCTCGTTGATCTTGATGGAGGAGACTTTTGCCGGGCTCAGGGCGCGGGTGATGTAAAGCTGCGTGTTGGTCGTATAGTTGATGACATCGATGTTTTCGTTGCCCAGTTCACGAACGATTCCGTGGATGCGGCTTCCCTTCATACCGACGCAGGCCCCCACCGGATCGATGCGGTCGTCGTACGAATCAACGGCAACCTTTGCTTTTTCGCCCGGGATGCGGACCACGTTCTTCACGGTGATCAAGCCGTCAAATACCTCGGGGATTTCCTGTTCGAACAGTTTCTCGAGGAATTTCTCGGATGTCCGCGACATCACGATCTGCGGCTTATTGCCTTTTAGTTCGACGTTCTCGATGATCCCGCGGACGCTGTCGCCCTTGCGGAAAAAGTCGGACGGGATCTGTTTTTCCTTGGGAAGCACGATCTCGTTTCCTTCATCGTCGACCAAAATGACGACGCGCGGGCGTACGTGGTGTACCTCGGCGGTATAGATCTCACCGATAAGGTCCTTGAACTGCTTGTAGAGGTTGGTGTTGTCGTGTTCGTGGATCTTTGAAATCAGGTTCTGGCGCAGGGCCAAAATGGCACGACGGCCAAGGTCGATGAGCTTCACCTCTTCCGAAACCTCTTCGCCGATTTCGAAATCGGGTTCAATTTTGCGTGCTTCGGTCAGGGTGATTTCCTCGTTTTCAAGGTCGAGGTCGTCATCGGCAACAATAACCCTTCTCCTCCAGATTTCCATATCGCCCTTGTCGGGGTTGATGATGATGTCAAAATTCTCATCGGAACCGTATTTCTTTTTCAGCGCGTTGCGGAATACGTCTTCGAGAATAGCCATGAGCGTCACGCGGTCAATGAGCTTGTCGTCCTTGAACTCTGAAAACGATTCTATTAGTGCTAAATTTTCCATGCCAACTCTATAATTTTAAAAAGTTATTGTAACGATTGCTTCCCGGATGTCGGCATACGGCAATTCAAGCCTCTTGCTGACGGTTTCCTTTCCCTTGCCAATTTTCTTGGGCTCGCGCGCTTCCCATTCCAGCACGATATGATTGTCGTGGGCTTCGGCCAAACGCGCTTCGATGGTGTCAGCCGCAGTCTTGACCCTTAAGGTCCTGCCGACATTTTTTTTATACTGGCGGACGAGTTTCAGCGGGGTGGAAACGCCCGCCGACGCGACTTCAAGTGAAAAGTCATGCTCCTCGCGGTCCAGGTTGTGCTCAATGGCCCTGCTGATGTCGATGCAATCCTGCAAGGTCACTCCGTTATCGCCATCTAAAGTAACAATAATTTTGTAACCCTCAGTGATTTGCAGGTCGATCAGGAACACCGAAGGCTTCTGCTCCAACGCCCCTGACAACAATTCCTCGACTTTCTCCCTGAATCCCATACGGTATAAAAAGAGGGGACTTGCCGTCCCCTCATTATTTAATTGATTTTCTAAATAATGGCGCAAATATAGGGATTTTTTCGAAATTCAAAAATGGCACGCTTTGTTAAAAAAATCCTTACCTTTAGGCTGTGTATCCAAGTTCGCATTTAACCGTTAAACTTTATTGTTTTTAATCATGAAAAGAATACTCGTCCCTACCGATTTTTCAAACCACGCCGAATACGCCTTGAAAGTTGCCGCCCAGATCGCAAGGCGCAACAACAGTGAGATCATTTTGTTGCACATGCTGGAACTTCCGCAGCAGGGAGGCGATGCGATTTCGGGCGGCAGCGACATCCCCGAAATCATGTACTTCAAGAACCGGGCGATCTCCCGCATGGAGGACCTCATGGACGCCGATTACCTCAGCGGGATCACGGTTTCCAGGTCGGTTTTGTTTGAAAAGGCTTTTGAGGGCATCTTGGGCGTGAGCCGAAGGAACGATGTGGATTTCATCGTCATGGGATCGCACGGAGCGAGCGGGTTCCAGGAGATGTTCATTGGATCCAACACCGAAAAAGTGGTCCGTTCTTCCGAGGTACCCGTGCTGGTGATCAAGAACGAGGTCAACGATTTCAAGGCGGACAAGTTCGTCTTTGCATCGGATTTCGCCGACGAGATCCGCAAGCCGTTCAACAAGATCCTGGAATTTGCCAATTTCTTCAACTCGCACATGCACCTGGTGATGATCAATACGCCCAACAGCTTCAAACCGACCGGCGTGGCCACAAGGATCATGGAGGATTTCGTCTCCGGATTCGACATAAAGAACTTCTCGACCCACATCTACAACGACGCCAATGTCGAAAAGGGAATCCTGAACTTCGCGGGCAGCGTCAACGCCGACGTCATTGGGATGTGCACGCACGGCAGGACCGGTTTTTCGCATTTCTTCAACGGAAGCATCAGCGAGGACCTGGTCAACCATACCGTCCGGCCGGTGCTCACCGTCAAGATTTAGTTTTTCCGAAAAGGCTTAAAAACAAAAAAACTCCTCGTTTCCGGGGAGTTTTTTGTTGGCCTACTAGGACTCGAACCTAGAATGACTGAACCAAAATCAGCTGTGTTACCATTACACCATAGGCCAATTGCGGTGGCAAATTTAAGACATATTTTCAGTCCCGCAAGAGCCTCCGGGAATTTTATCAAAAAATCTTTTTTAATATAGCGTTAAGCAAAAAAGCATTTTCTTTGTAGCTCCAAAACAAAAAAGGACCGTAATATATGGCGGCATTAAGCTTTAAAAAGTGGGATACGGTGCTGGGTTGGGCCGCTTTTTCCATCGCTCTGATCACCTACTCGCTCACGGTTGAACCAACATTAAGTTTCTGGGATTGCGGCGAATACATCGCCACCGCCGCCAAGCTCGAAGTGGGCCACCCTCCCGGGGCACCGCTTTACCAGATGATGGGCGCCTTTTTTGCCATGTTCGCCCCGGATATCGACAAAATCGCTCTTATGGTGAACATGCTTTCGGTGTTTTCAAGCGCGTTCACCATCCTGTTCATGTTCTGGTCGTCGACGATGCTTCTGCGCAAGGTTGTTTCCCAATTCACCGAAATTGATTCCACCGAGCAGTATATGATCCTGGGAGCGTCCTTCGTGGGTTGCCTCGCCTTTACTTTTTCCGATAGTTTTTGGTTCAATGCCGTGGAGGCCGAGGTATATGCCATGGCATCGCTTTTCATCGCGCTTCTCTTCTGGTTGGGCCTTAAATGGGAACAGGACATGTACAAGCCGCGCGGGAACCGTTGGCTGCTCATTATCTGCCTGGTCACGGGGCTGTCGTTCGGCGTCCACTTCATGGCGTTGCTCGCGATTCCCGCCATCGGATTCCTCTATTATTTCAAGAATTTCAAGACGATAACCACGCGAAGTTTTATCATTGCGAATTTAGTCGTGGTCGCGATCCTGATGTTTATCTTCAAATTGTTACTGCCGTGGACTTTGGCCTTCTTCGGGAAAATGGAAATTTTCATGGTCAACAGCCTTGGGCTTCCCTTCAATTCCGGAACCATTTTCGCCCTTGTGCTTCTCGTGGCGCTCTTTTATTACGGACTGACCTACACCCGCAAGAAAGGGCTTCCGCAATACAACACGGTCCTTTTGTGCATCCTGTTCATTTTGATCGGATTCTCGACGTGGATGATGCTGCCGATCCGGGCCAATGCCAATGTCGTGATCAATGAGAACAAGCCGTCCGACGCCGCGGAGGTCCTCGCCTATTACAATCGCGAACAATACGGTGTCAATCCCCTGTTTTACGGCCCTCAGTACACCGATATGTTTGCCGGGCTGGACGCCGATGAACCCTACCTCGACAAAAAACCCAACTACGAGCGCGATTACAAGAGCGGCAAATACGTCATCACCAACAATTACAAACAGGCCGAACAGAACAGCGACGACAACCACAAGACTTTCCTGCCGCGGCTTTGGAGCACCGAGCACGCCGAAAATTACATGTCCTTTACAAGCGTTCCCGAATTCAGGATCAATCCCGCCTACCGTTATGAAAATGAACTTGGCCGATACGGCATTGACCCCAACCAGCTTTCGGACGAGGAACTGGCCAGTGCGGTCGCTCAGCTTCGTGGCGAGGTGGAGAAGACCGTTACCGAATTCCGTCAGGCCTACGCCCAAAAGCAAATCGACAACGAAGGCTATATCCAATTCCTCAAATCCTACGGCGAGTACCTGATCATCGAACCGCCTTCGCAGGGAGAAAACCTCGGGTTCCTTTTTGAATATCAGTTTGGCTATATGTACTGGCGTTACCTGATGTGGAATTTTGTCGGAAGGCAGAATGACGTCCAGGGCAAGTACGATAATCTTGACGGGAACTGGCTCAGCGGGATCGGATTTGTCGATGCGATGCACCTGGGTTCGCAGGACAACCTTCCCGACGACGTCACGAACAACAAAGGCCGCAATACCTACTACTTCCTGCCCTTTATTTTGGGGATTTTGGGGCTCGTCTTCCACTTCAACAAGGATCGGAAGAGTTTTTACGTGCTGCTGATATTATTCCTGTTCACGGGGCTGGCGCTCAAAATCTACCTCAACGAAAGGCCTTTTGAACCTCGTGAGCGCGATTATGCGCTTGTAGGATCATTTTATGTATTTGCGATCTGGATCGGGTTTGGGGTTTACGCGTTGTTTGATGCCATCCGGAAATATGTGGCGCCACGGGTTGCCGTTCCTGCGGTGATCGCGGTTTGTGTGTTGGCAGCTCCGGTCCTGATGGCCGCACAGAACTGGGACGATCACGATCGCAGCGGCAAGTATACCGCCATCGCAATGGCCAAGAATTACCTCAATTCCTGTGAGCCCAACGCCATCCTGTTTACCATCGGCGACAATGACACCTTTCCGCTGTGGTATGCCCAGGAAATCGAAAATATCCGTACCGATATAAAAATCGTCAACACAAGCCTTTTCATGACCGATTGGTACATCGACCAAATGAAGGCGAAGACCTATAAGGCCGAAGGCTTGCCGATTTCCTTCACGCATGACCAATATGTGGGCGACAAGCTGGATTACGTTGTCTTCAACCCCAAGACCGAAGCCCGCATTGAACTCCGCGACTTCCTGGACTTCATCAAGAGCGACGATCCGCGCACGACGGTCGAGATGCAGAACGGCCAGCGCATCCACTTTTACCCGACCGACAAGATCCGCATTCCCGTAGACAAGGCCGCGGCCATCCGGGCAAAGGCGGTCAGCCCGCAGTACTTCGATTCAATCGTGCCTTATATCGACGTCGACATCAAGGGTGCGGCGTTGTACAAGAACAGGCTGATGATGCTGGATGTTATCGCAAACAACAATTGGCAGCGCCCGGTCTATTTTACGGGCGGAAGTTTTGGCGACGACGATTACCTGTGGATGAAGGATTTTCTACAACTCGACGGCATGGTTTACAAGCTCGTGCCCGTGAAGACGCCTATTGCAAAAGCGGCCAGCCCGTTGGACATGGGCCAGATCGATTCGGAAAAAATGTACAAGATCGTAATGTCCTGGGATTGGGGCAACGGCGAAAGCACTGAAATCTACCACGATCCCGAAACCCGCAAGAACAGCATTTCCTACAGGACCAACATGGCGCGCCTGATGGAACAGCTTATAAACGAGGGCAAAACCGACAAGGCCCGCAAGGTCATCGATCTCGCTATGGCAAAAATGCCACTTGATTATTACGATTATTATACGATGGTGGAACCCTTCGCTGCCGGATACTATGAAATCGGCGATACGGCCAAAGCACGTGCGTTGATGGACAAACTTACGGCCAAATACCGTCAGAAACTGGACTATTTCTCCGGATTGGAACCCTCGGAACAAAATGCGCTCTCCATGGACATCATGACCGACATCGAACGCTACCGAAGCCTTTTGACGGTAATGAAAGATCGGGGCGACTCGGCGTACTACAACCGTCATCGCGCCGAATTCAACCGATATAACGGCAAGTTCAGGCGATTTGGCCGCGATAACGAGTAATGAAATGGTACTGGGTCAGGACGCGTAAATTCATCAAGCGGCTCTTGCCGGGGTATGTTTGGGACCTGCCCGGAAAAAGCGATACCGTTTACCTGACTTTTGACGACGGGCCGACGCCGGAAACCACGCATTTCGTACTTGAACTCCTTGAGCGGTACGGCTTTCAGGCGACCTTTTTCTGCATTGGCAAAAACGTTCAGGACAACCCCGAAATTTTCGCGGACATACTTTCTGCCGGGCACGCCGTGGGAAACCACACTCACGATCATCCGAACGGCTGGGAAACGTCGTTTAAATCCTACATCGAAAATATTCGGGAATGCGAAATTGCCCTTGGCGGATCCAATACGGGCAAACTCTTCAGGCCGCCCTATGGAAAACTGACCCCCGCGCAGTTCAGGGAGGTAAAAAAAATGGGGTACAGGATCGTGATGTGGGATGTGCTCAGTGCCGACTTCGATACCTCGGTCAGCCCTTCAAAATGTTTAAATAATGTATTGCGAAATATCCGGGCCGGGAGCATCGTCATTTTTCACGACAGCGAAAAGGCCGCGCCAAACCTTCGGCACGCACTGCCGGCAACGCTGGAATACCTGAAAAACAACGGATTTAAATCGGCGGCAATTACTTAAAGCTGCTCCTGGACCAGCCCGATGATCGTGTTGGCATCGAGTTCCCCCGACTGCCGCCAGACCATTTGGCCCTCCTTGTAGATCATGAGCGTGGGCAACCCCTTGATGCGGAGCGCATCGGCCAACTCCTGGTTTTTGTCAACGTCGATTTTGATGACTTTTGCCTTATCGCCCAACGCGGCCGCAACATCGCGGATCACCGGGTGCATCGAGACCGACTGCTCGTTCCACTCCGTGTAAAAATCGATCAGGACGGGTATCGGGGCATTAATAAGTTCTCCGAATTTGGACATCGTACGCTTTTTTTAATTGCAATTTTTGTTGAAAATAACAAAAAGGTCTTACAAATGTAGCACTTTTAACGAATTATGCGTTTTTGAGGCGTTTTTTTAGTTCCAGCACCGTAATCTCGGGCCAAATCCCCACACGCCCCGGATAAGCGTGAAAGCCCAGTCCGCGATTTACATAGATGTAGCGGCCCAGCTCTTCGTAAAGGCCGGCCCATTGTTTATAGACATATTGTACAGGGCTCCATTTCACGACACCCGGAATCTCGATTCCAAATTGCATCCCGTGAGTGTGGCCCGAAAGCGTAAGATGAAAATTGCCCGGATGCCGCTTAACCTCGTATTCCCAATGAGACGGATCGTGAGATAACAGGACCTTGAAATCGGTTTGGGCGATTCCTTCGGAGGCCAGGGCCAGGTCGCCGGCCTTCTTGAAATTATGGCCCCAATTCTCGACCCCGACCAGCGCGATGGAACTGTCGCCCTTTGTAATCCTGACATTTTCGTTTAGCAGCAACCTGAATCCAATCTGGCGGTGCAGGTCTTTGATGGCCTCGAAATTGGCGGCCTTTTGTTGTTGCGACTTCCATTCCAGGTATTCGCCGTAATCGTGGTTGCCGAGAATGGAAAACTTTCCGTGACGCGGATTTTCGATTCGATTGAATGTTTCGATCCAGGGATACATCTCCCGGGCGTGGGTGTTGACGATATCGCCCGTAAAGACGATCAGGTCCGATTGCTGCTGGTTGATCAGATCGACGGCATACTCGATTTTCTCCCGATTGTCGAAACTGCCGCTGTGGATATCCGATATCTGCGTGATGGTAAAACCGTCAAATTCGTCCGGCAGGTCATCAAAATATACGGGTTGCCTGATGACCCTGAAATCATATTTGCCCTTGAACATTCCGTACAAAAGCGAAATAAGCGGGACAGCCGCCAGGCCCAGCGCCACGGTGCTGACGAATTTCCGACGGGAAGGAATATGGTCGGTGGCCTCCCGATGATTGATCAAGTGGACGAGGCCCGCCGGCAGCCTGTAAACGTCTTCGATAAAAAGCACCAATACGATCACCAACTTTGGAATAAGGGTGATCAGCAAAAGCCCCGCGGTGATGAGCGAGGTCCTGTTTTGCCCCACCGACCGGTCAAATTGCGAAAACTGGTAAATGATATAAATGTATACTGCGGTGGTCAGGGCGAGGATGCCCCACGGCACCCACCTTGACCTGAACACGGTCCTGAAGGCCTGAAAGGAATAATATTCAATGAGTACGAAGAGCGCAACGAGAAAGAACCAACGGATCATGAAGGAAGTTTGCACAAAATAACGGAAGTTTTGCAGGCAGGCACCGATGGTTAATTCAAATTTAACGGTTGATGCGCACGCGTGAATCTCTATATTTGTGCGATGCCGAAGCTATCTGACAAACAAAGCCTTCTCATCTACGCCGTTGCATTGGCGGGGTTGCTGTTCCTGCTCAAATGGCTGGAATTGCGGCTGTTGATCTACCGGAATGCCTACGAATATTACGGCGGTGCGATCGCGCTTGTTTTCCTGTTGGTGGGGATCTGGGTCGCGACCCGTGTCAACAGGCGGGCCCACCAATTGCGCCCAATTGCCACGGATGCCGAGGCGGGCACACGCCTGGGGCTGACCGTGCGCGAGATCGAGGTCCTGAAATTGCTCGCATCAGGTTACAGCAACCGTGAGATCGCCGACAAACTTTTCGTCACCACCAACACGATCAAATCGCACAATGCGAAGCTGTTTGATAAACTTGAAGTCAACCGTCGGACCCAGGCGGTGGAAAAGGCGCTGCAATTGGGGATTTTATCGTGACACTTTTGGGTGATGTACATAAAATCATCCTTTGGTATGAGGCGAATTTCAATCGTGCGGCCCAAATTTGGCCCATAATTCTAAAAAATCAATCATGAAAAAACTTGTACTCAATTACGGCATCATTGCAGGGCTGATAAGCAGCGCCTGGATGACATTCTCGGTTTTGGCGGGATTCGACCACATGGACAATGCGATGGGAATGATACTCGGGTTCGCATCCATGATCCTGGGATTTTCCTTCATTTTTGTGGCTGTGAGAAAATACCGAGACGATTATTCCGGCGGATCGATCACTTTTGGGAAAGCGTTCAGGATCGGGTTGTACATCAGCCTGATCGCCGCAACGATCTATGTTATCTCGTGGCTCATCGACTATTATTTCTTCATCCCCGATTTCATGGAAAAATATGCCGCCAAGGCCCTGGAGCAAATGAAAGCCGACGGAGTTCCCGCCGCCACCATTGAGGCCGAGGCAGCCGACATGGCGAAATTCCGCGAAATGTATAAAAATCCGCTTTTTGTGGCGCTGATCACCTATACCGAAATCCTCCCGGTGGGCCTGATCATCTCGCTGGTATGCGCTCTGATCCTCAAACGCGAACCGAAGCCCGCCTATTGAACCGCTGCCGGAAAATGTTCCTGCAGGATCCGGCTTATCACCTCGCTCGTCAGCGGTTTGGCAATATATCCGGAAACCGTATCTTCATGCAACGCCCGGCGCTGGTCGTCGGGATTGTTGCTTGATGAAACCATCATCAAGACGATATTGCCTTTTTGCTCCTCGTCCAGCCGGTTATACGCCTCGAGGAATTCCCATCCGTCCATGAGCGGCATATTGATGTCCAGGAAAATGATCCCCGGTTTTGGATAATGGCCGTTATTGCGGTACGCGCCCTGGCAGGTAAGATAATCGAGGCCTTCCCGTCCGTTGAGGCAAACTTCGACCCGCGCATCCAGTTGAAGTTCCCTGATCGCCAGTTTATGGATAAAGTTGGTGGCCTTGTCGTCTTCGATGAGCAGTATGCAGTCCAGTCCGGGAATCTTCTTCATTATATAGGTTATTGATTTGGAATCGTAAAGTAAAAGGTGCTTCCGCGGCCGGGAACCGAGTGCGCCCATATCTTGCCCCGGTGCAGTTCGGCGATCTTGCGGCAATGTGCCAGGCCGATGCCCGTGCCTTCAAAATCATTGGGCGAATGAAGCTTGCGGAACATCACGAAAATCTTGTCAAGGTGTTCCGACGATATGCCCATGCCGTTGTCGCGCACGGCGAATTGCCTGTATCCGAATTTTGCCTCGCTCGAAATCCAGACTTTCGGCTCGATCCCTTCGCGCCTGAATTTGATCGCGTTGGCAACCAGGTTTTGGAACAATTGCCGAAGCTCCCGGGGATAGACGTGCATGGTCGGCATCGCGCCGATGGAAATTTTCGCCCCGGATTCACTGACCAGCCCGGCAAGATCGTCCACGGCCTCCTGTACGATGACGCCAACGTCGGCACTTTCCCTCCTGGAATCCTTGCCGATGCGGCCGTAATCCAGCAGCGACCGCGTCAAATCGGACATCCTTTCGGCGGCATTGTGGATAAAAGCGGTGAATTGGCGGCCCTCCTCGCCCAATTGCGGTGCGTATTTGTCGTCGAGCATCTCGGCCATCACCTTGATGGTGCGCACTGGCTCGTTGAGATCGTGGCTGGCAATATACAAGAACTGCTCGCTTTCCTTTTGCCTGCGCTCCAATTCTTTGAGCAGCCTACGTTTTTCCTGAAAGATGCTGAGCCGCATCGCAATCATCGCCGTGACCACGATGGCAAATACGGTGGTGGCCCGGTTTACCAGGAAATAATATTCGGTTTCGGAATTAAAATAAAAGGCAATTTTGAGAAGGGTGCAAAAGCAGGCGATGGCGGCAATGATCATGATCTTGCGCCGGCCGTCGCGCATAACCAGCAGGATACTGGCTATGTACAGGTTGCCGAAGGCGATCCCGAACGGCAATAACATATCGGCGATAAATACCGCCAGCATAAACAGCAGTGCATTCTTCATGGCAGGCTTGGGGCGACCAAAAGGGCGTTCACTAAAATAGGGAAAAACGGTTGCTGTTAAACGATATCTGTTGGGGTTTTCCACAATTTTGTTCCCGGGTGGACTCCTGCGAATCAACGACATAAAAGGATTGCTGTAGAAAACGCCTGAACAGATGTTAATAAAACATCCCTATTTAACGGTATGTTTTTAAAATCTACGACGCGATTTACCAACATTTATTTCGTCAATTATTGATTATTTTTACCGCAAACATTGCTTCATGGCCACTCAAAAACGACTTTTCCTGCTGGATGCCTATGCGCTGATTTTTCGCGGATATTACGCATTCATCAAAAACCCGCGCATCAACTCAAAGGGCCTGGACACATCCGCCATCATGGGCTTCATGAATTCGCTCCTGGACGTCATCAAACGCGAAAAGCCCGACCATCTCGCGGTTGCATTTGACAAGGAAGGGAGCCTTGTGCGGACCGAGATGTACCAGGAATACAAGGCAAATCGGAGCGCAACCCCCGAGGCCATCCTCATCGCGATCCCCTACATCCACAGGATTCTCGAGGCCATGCACATTCCCATCATCGAACAGGCGGGTTGCGAGGCCGACGACCTCATCGGCACCGTGGCCAAGCAGGCCGAAAAACAGGGCTACCAGGTCTTTATGGTCACACCCGATAAGGATTTCGCGCAACTGGTTTCGGAGAATATTTTTATGTACCGACCGGCCCGGATGGGCAACGGTATCGAAATTTGGGGCGTTCCCGAAGTCCTGGAGCGATTCGGGATCGAAAGGCCCGAACAGGTCATCGACTACCTGGGCATGATGGGCGACGCGGTGGACAACATCCCCGGGTTGCCGGGCGTTGGCGAGGTCACGGCGAAAAAGCTGCTCAAGGAATTCGGCACGATGGAAAACCTTCTGGCCAACACCGACAAGCTGAAGGGAAAGATGAAGGAGACCATTGAGGCCAATGCCGAGAAGGGGATCATGTCCAAGAAGCTGGCGACGATCATCTGCGATTGCGAGGTAAAATTCTGCGAGGAAGATTACGAACTCACCAAACCCGACGCCGAAAAGGTGGAGGAACTATTCCGCGAACTGGAATTCCGCCGCATGGCCGAGCAGTTCAACAGCCTGTTCTATTCGGATAAAAAGGATTACTCGTCCATCGAGACGCAAGGCCTGCAGCCAACCAAGACCATCGTCAAAAGCGACCAGTTCGACCTTTTTGGCGAGAGCGAGGAAGGCCAGGTCGGCACCGGCCATTATGCCACCATCGAAAATACCGAACATTTCTACCAGATAGTCCAGGGCGCGATGGGCATGAAACTGCTCCTGCAAAACCTGATGAAGCAAAAGACCGTGAGTTGGGATACCGAGACCACCGGGATCGACCCGTTGACGGCCGAACTCGTCGGGGTCTCGTTTTCCTGGGAAAAGGGAAAGGGTTATTACGTCCCGGTCCCGGAAGACCGCGCGCAGGCCCAGGAAATCGTCGATTCCTTCCGGCCATTTTTCGAATCGGAAACGATCGAAAAGGTCGGGCAGAACCTCAAATATGACCTGAAGATCCTGTGTAATTATGGCGTTGCGGTCAAGGGCCCGATGTTCGACACCATGATCGCGCATTACCTCATCAACCCGGACATGCGGCACGGCATGGATGTCCTGAGCGAAACCTACCTGAAATACTCGCCAATGGCCATCGAAACCCTGATTGGCAAAAAGGGGAAAGGCCAAAAAACGATGCGCGACGTCCCGCTGGAACAGATCAAGGAGTATGCGGCCGAGGATGCCGATGTCACGCTCCAACTGAAATCTGTGTTTGAACCCGAACTTGTGCGCAACGGTACCCGAAAGCTCTTCGACGACATCGAAACACCGCTGATCCCCGTACTGGCCGACATGGAAATGGAGGGAGTCAACCTTGACATTCCTTTCCTGCAGTCGCTCTCGGGCGAATTGCAACAGGACATCGCCGGGCTCGAGATGAAGATCTACGAAGCGGCAGGGGAAAAATTCAACCTGGCCTCCCCGCGCCAATTGGGCGAAATTCTCTTCGACAAGCTCAAGATCGGCGGTGCCAAGCAAAAGAAGACCAAGACCGGCCAATACGCGACGGGCGAGGAAATCCTCTCCTATCTGGCGCTCGAGAGCCCTTTTGTTCAGGACATTTTGGACTGGAGGCAGCTCGTAAAACTGAAGAATACCTATGTCGATGCGCTTCCCCTACAGATCTGCAACCTTACGGGCCGCGTCCACACCGAATACATGCAGGCCGTCGCCGCGACCGGGCGCCTGAGTTCCAATAACCCGAATCTGCAGAATATTCCCATTCGCACCGAACGTGGGCGGCAGATCCGCAGGGCGTTCATTCCGCGGGACCAGGACCACATTTTGCTCTCCGCCGATTATTCGCAGATCGAACTCCGGATCATCGCGGCGCTGAGCGGCGAGGAAAACATGATCGAGTCCTTCCGCCAGGGAGAAGACATCCACAAGGCGACCGCAGCACGGGTATTCAACGTGCCGCTCGAAGAGGTGACACGCGAACAGCGCAGCCACGCGAAGACCGTAAACTTTGGGATCATCTACGGGGTTTCGGCGTTTGGGCTTTCCAACCAGACTTCCCTTTCAAGAAGCGAGTCCAAAGACCTGATCGATGCGTATTACCAGACCTATCCGCGGCTTCGGGCGTATATCCAGGAACAGATCGAGACCGCAAGGGAAAACGGTTTTGCGCAGACGGTCTCGGGACGCCGGCGCTATCTCAAGGACATCAATTCGCAGAACAACGTGGTGCGCGGTGCCGCCGAACGCAACGCCGTGAATGCCCCGATCCAGGGTTCGGCAGCCGACATCATCAAGATCGCGATGATCAACATCCATCGGAAACTGACTTCGGAAAACTGGAAGAGCAAGATGTTGCTCCAGGTACATGATGAACTTGTATTCGATGTCCACAAATCCGAACTCGAGGCCATCCGGCCGCTGATCCGGCATGAAATGGAGAACGCGTATAAAATGGAAGTTCCGCTGGAAGTGGACATGGGCGAGGGCGAAAATTGGCTCGCCGCACATTGACACACAAACTTTTATACATTTACATCCTAAACCAATCCGCATGAAAAAAATTTTATTCTCTGCAATGACAATCGTGGCGGTTGCATCGGCTTGCAAAAAGGCCGAGGACAAGGCCATTGACACGACTCCGTCCACCGTCGATACGACATCGGTCACCGAAAATGCTCCGGCCCCTGTCATGGATTCGGCAACGGTAGCCAAGGCTTGGGAAGATTATATGACACCCGGAGAGGCGCACAAGATGCTCGCGTTGGACAATGGCACCTGGAACGTGGAAGTCACCTATTACGATCCGCAGACCGGCGAGGGCCAGAAGGGAAACATGACCGCCGAAAGCAAGATGATCATGGGCGGACGCTACCAGCAAACCACCCACAAGGGCACTTTTATGGGAATGCCCTTTGAGGGAATCGCCACCGTGGGCCACGACAATGCGTCCGGCAAAATGGTTTCAACATGGGTTGACAATATGGGAACCGGAATCATGTATATGACAGGCGAGTACGATCCGTCGACCAAAACCATCGAATTCAAGGGCGAAGTGACCGATCCGATAACCAAAAAATCCAAGCCCGCACGGGAGATTTTCGCGATTGCAGACGAACGCACGCGGAAGATGGAAATGTTTGACGTGGGCCCCGACGGCAAGGAATTCCGGTCCATGCAGATCGTGATGACCCGAAAGTAATTCGTCTCAACCGAATGCAACTAACGCAACCGATGGGCCAATGCCGCATCCATTCTTGAGGACCCTAACCATTCGCCGTGGAATCCCTGAAAACCATACTGTATTTTTCCATCTTTAGGTATCCGCTGACCCTGGAGGAGATCAGCAATTTCCATCCGGGTACCGACGGGGAATTAATACGGGCCGAACTCAACCTGCTGTTGGAACGGGGCATTATTTCGCAGATGGACGGTTTTTATTTTGCGGGTTGCGACGAAACTTGCATAGCGCGAAGGCAAAACGGGAACAGGATGGCCGCGGATGCCATGGGAATCGCCAGGCGACGCGGCGCACTGATCGCGAAATTCCCGTTTGTCGAGGGCGTAGGGGTTTCGGGGTCGTTGTCCAAGGGGTATTTTGACCAGGAGAGCGATATTGATTTCTTTGTCGTCACGAGGCCCGGGAAGGTCTGGGTTTCGCGGACGCTTTTGATGCTGTACAAGAAAATTTTCCTGCTGAATTCGCGAAGGTACTTCTGCATCAATTATTTTATCTCGTCGGCACATCTCGAACTCGAGGAAAAGAACAGGTTCACCGCCACCGAAATCAGGACGCTGATTCCCGTACAGGGGCGGGCCGCGCTCGACTCCTTTTACCGTCAGAACAAATGGGTAGGCGACATCTTCGCCAATTTTATCCCCGATTTGGGAAATGTGCCCGACATCCGCAAACCCGTTTTGTCCCGAATGGCCGAGGCCGCGCTGGACAACAGGCTTGGCAATAAGCTTGATGCCGCCTTCAGGAAGGCAACGCTGAAATTCTGGAGGATCAAATTCCGCGATATGCCGGACCCCGATTTTAAAGTTGCGCTCAAAAGTACCGATGCGGTCTCAAAACACCATCCGCTCAATTTCCAAAAGCGTGTCATGACCGCGCTCAATGAAAAATACGACACGTTCAACCGCGACCATAACATCCAACTCACACGGGAATATGTCTGAAATTTTATTTTCGCACTCCTATTTCTACAGGCTCGACCCCAAGCAGTGGAAAAACAAGATGCCGTTCCCGCCGCTGGGAACGCTGTATGCTGCCGCGCTGATGCGGGAAAACGGGCACGGCGTGGAACTTTTCGACACCAACCTCCTGCAAGACGCCAGTGAATTGCCATCGATGCTCAAGTTCCGGAAACCGAAGTATTTCGTGATCTACGACGACGGGTTCAATTATTTGACCAAGATGTGCCTGACCAAGATGCGCGAGGCGTGTTTCGGCATGATCGGCGTGGCCAAGGCCGCCGGCGTGAAGGTCATCGTCTCCAGTTCGGACGCTACGGACCACTTTACCCAATACCTCGACCGCGGCGCCGATTACATCATTCGCGGCGAAGGTGAAATGACGTTGCTTGAACTGATCAAGACGCTCGATGCCGGCGCGGAGCCGGACAATGTTGCCGGCGTGGCCTACCGGCGTGGGATCCAGACGATGCTCAACGGCCCGCGCCCTGTCCTGAATGACCTGGATT
>JAEWCF010000001.1 GCA_023390775.1 Bacteroidota bacterium
TACCGAAAACTCGCCTACCGCGATTCGACCGAGGGAGTACTCGCGCTGGCCGATGCCAAACCCCATGCGCTGGATGATTTGAAACTTCCCGCCAGCCCTTTGATCCTGATCGCCGAATCACCTGAAAAACCTGGCAACATCGGTGCAATCCTGCGTACCGCCGATGCCGCCGGGGTCGATGCCGTGATCATTGCGGACATGGCGGGCGATCTTTACAACCCCAACGTGATCCGATCGAGCGTGGGTTGTGTCTTCACGACCAAAGTTGCGGTGGCCTCGTCGGCTCAGGCAATTGAATTCCTGCAAGCCAACAATATCGATATCTATGCGGCCGCCCTGCAAAACGCCGTGGATTACCTGCAGGCCGATTTTACCGGCAGTTGCGCGATTGCCGTCGGCACCGAAGCCACCGGACTCACCGAACACTGGCGCACAGCCGCCAAACAGACCGTCATGATCCCCATGGCGGGCGTGATCGATTCAATGAACGTTTCGGTGGCGGCGGCGGTGTTGGTTTTTGAGGCGGTGAGGCAGAGGTCGAATAGTGGCTAGTGGTTTGTGGCTAGTGGTTTGTGGTTAGTGGCTAGTAGCTGGTGGCTAGTGGCTAGTGGCTAGTGGTTAGTGGTTAGTGGGCTTAAGATAATCGACATTCGTCAGCGCTCCGCTCTCAGGTATCAGCTTGAATCGGGTAATCGACAAAAATTTCTTTCAATCGGCGAGAAAGCATCAATTGTAATTTTCAAACACTCCCAGGACATTCAGGTCATCACTATCTCCCAATTAATCAATCAACGCAGCGGCAGTTTCGTTCGACGTTCGACGTTCGTCAGCTATTAGCTGTCAGCTCTCAGGGTTCAGCTTGAATCGGGTAATCGACGACAGTTTCTTTTATTGGCGACAGAGCATCACACATAATTATTAAACACTGCCAAGACATTGTTTTGTAACGATGCATCTATCAACGCAGCGGCAGTTCCGTTCGACGTTCGACGTTCGACATTAGTCAGCTTTCAGCTTTCAGCCTTCAGCCTTCTGCTTGATTCGGGTAATCGACTACCATTCCTTTCAAATTTCAAAATTGGCATCAACACTCCCGGCGAAATTCTAATCATCAATCGGGACAGCGGCCGCTCCGTTCGACGTTCGACATTCGTCATTCGTCATTCGTCATTTACCTCAGCTTGATTCGGGTAATCGACTACAATTCCATTCAAATTTCAAAATTGGCCTCAACAGTTCCGGCTATACTCTCTTCATCAATCGGGGCAGCGGCCGCTTCGTTCGTCGTTCGACGTTCGACGTTCGACATTGGTCGTTTGACATTCGCCTTTCGTCTTTTATCTTTTCTTGTTACATTTAGGCTTTCAACCTACGCTATGCTGGAAATTGATTTAGAGAAGGAGAACAAGGCGATTGCCCAGGAATACAAGGAACTGCTGCGCATCAGCTACCAGACGCTTTCGGACGAGGACAAGAAGTTGATCCGAAAAGCGTTTGACTTTGCCGTTGACGCGCACAAGGACATGCGCCGAAAATCGGGCGAGGCATACATTTTCCACCCGATTGCCGTAGCCAAGATCGTCGCCTCAGAGATCGGCCTTGGCGCCACCTCGATCGCCGCCGCGCTGATGCACGATGTGGTCGAGGATACCGATGTCACCGTCGAGCAGATCGAGAAACTCTTTAACCCGAAGGTCGCCCAGATCGTCGAGGGGCTCACCAAGATCGCGCAGGTCAAGAAGGACATGAACATCTCGATGCAGGCCGAGAACTTTCGGAAAATGCTGCTGACGCTCAACGACGATGTGCGCGTGATCCTGATCAAGATCGCCGACCGGCTCCACAATATGCAGACGATGGATTCGATGCCCGAGCACAAGCAGGTCAAGATCGCTTCCGAAACGCTTTACATTTATGCCCCGCTCGCGCACCGCCTCGGGCTTTATAACATCAAGACCGAACTCGAGGATCTGGGCCTCAAGTACACCGAACCCGAGGTTTACCGCGACATCGTCTCCAAGATCAAGGAAACCAAGGAGGAACAGGACGCCTACATCCGCGATATTTCGGAGGTTTTGAAGAAATCGCTGGACCAGGAAGGAATCGAGTACCACATCAAGGGAAGGCCCAAATCCATCTATTCGATCCGTCGGAAGATGAAGGCGCAAAACGTCAGCTTCGACGAAGTCTATGACAAGTTCGCGCTCCGCATCGTCTACAAATCGAATCCGCACGACGAAAAATTCCTCGCCTGGAAGATATACTCCATCGTCACCGACCATTACCGCCCCAGCCCGAGCCGGCTCCGCGATTGGATATCATCGCCAAAGTCGACGGGTTACGAGGCGCTCCACATCACCGTGATGGGCCCCAAAGGCCGATGGGTCGAAATCCAGGTCCGGAGCGAGCGAATGGACGAGATCGCCGAGAAGGGCTACGCCGCGCATTACAAATACAAACAGGGCGCGACCGAGGAAAGCGGGCTCGACGTCTGGTTAAATCTATTGAAGGAGGCGCTTGAAAATTCCGAGACCAATGCGGTGGATTTCGTGCAGGACTTCAAGATGAATTTGTACGCCAAGGAAATCTTCGTGTTCACGCCAAAGGGCGAGATCAAGTCGCTCCCAAAAGGCGCTACGTCCCTGGATTTTGCCTTCAGCATCCACAGCGAGGTGGGCATCCGCACGCGGGGGACAAAGGTCAATGGGAAACTCGTCCCGCTCAACCACGAACTCCGCAGCGGCGACCAGGTCGAGGTCATCACCTCGCCCAACCAAAAGCCCACCATCAACTGGCTCGAGTACGTGACCACCTCACGCGCAAAGAACAAGATCCGCAACGTCCTGAACGAGGACATGAAAAAGATTGCCGAGGAGGGACGCGAGGTACTCACACGCAAGCTTCGGCACCTCAAGATCACCATCAGCGAAAGCGTCATCAACGAGCTTGTGAACTTCTTCAGGCTCAAGACAAGCCTCGATTTATTTTACCGGGTCGGCATCGGCGCGATCGAGAACCAGCAGCTCCGCGATTACGCCAATCAGCGCAGCAACACCCTGATCAACTTCTTCAAGAAGACCATCAAGCGTTCGCCGCACACCGCCGACGAGGATATTCACAAACCGCAACTCTCGGCTAATTACGACATGCTGGTCTTTGGCGCCGAACAGGACCGCCTCGATTACACCCTTTCAACCTGTTGCAACCCGATTCCGGGCGACGAGGTTTTTGGTTTCGTGACGATAAACGAAGGCATCAAGGTCCACAAAAAGGACTGCCCCAACGCCATCGCGCTCCAGTCCAACTACGCCTACCGCATCATGACCGCCAAGTGGATCGACTCCACCCAGCAACAGTTCAAGGCCATTCTCAAGATCACGGGAATGGACACGTTGGGCCTCACCAACAAACTCACCAAGGTGATTTCCAACAACATGCACGTCAACATCCAGAGCATCTCGCTCAGCGGTGAGGCCGGAATTTTCAACGGCCAGGTCGCCGTCATCGTCCAGAACAACACCATCCTAAAGAAACTCATCGACAACATTAAGAAGATTGATGGGGTGGATAAGGTGACAAGGGTGTATAAAAATTAATTTGAAAATGTGAAAATATACCAATTACCACAAAAGCAACTTGGGTGGTAATGGGCACATCGGCACATTAAAAAATCGTAAATGTGTGAATGTGTAAATGTGAAAATATTCCAATTACCACAGAAGCAACTTAGGAGGTAATTGGTATATTGATACATTAAACAATTGGTACATTAAGCAGTTGGTACATTAAAACAATTGGTACATTGAAACCCATCATCTCCTCCACCCTCCTCCTCAAAAAAATGCCCGGCAAGGGCGGATGGACCTATTGCGAAATGCCGCCGCGCACCGATTTGCCCAAAAAACGCAACGGCACGGTCAAGACTTTTGGGACGATTGACGGCCATGAGCTGAAGGACTTCCACATCTGGACCATGAAAAAGGGTGTCTTCATTCCGGTGAAATCAGAGATCCGCAAGGCCATCGGCAAGGAAGAAGGCGCATCGGTCCAGGTGATCCTATTCCTCGACGAACCGCCCGCCATCGGCGATGAGGACTTCCTGCAGTGCCTTGGCGAAGAACCGTCGCTACTGAAAAAATTCAACGCCCTTGCCCCATCGGAACAAAAAAACATTCTCGATTTCATCGCCCAGGCAAAATCCGACGACGAGAAAGTGGCACGGATGGGGAAGATGATGGGGAAGCTGGAACAAATTTGAAAGTGAGTCAATTTGAAAATTTGAAAATGACCTGTACAATGAAAATTCAGGTGGATAAAGAATGAGTATAAGCATGGTATTAACGTATTTTCGTTTGAACAATGACCCAATGTTATCACGATTCCAATTTTCAAATTTCCAAATCTTCAAATTTTCAAATTTTCATTTCCGTACCTTTGCCCCATGACACACGTCGACAACACAGCCAACCAGGAGACCGTGCGCACTGTGTTCACGAAGTACCTGGAAAACAACGGGCACCGCAAAACCCCTGAGCGCTATGCGATCCTGCAGGAAATCTATGACAGCGCCGAACATTTTGACATAGAGAACCTCTACATCAAGATGAAGAACAAGAATTACCGCGTGAGCCGGGCAACCTTGTACAACACCATCGAACTCTTGCTGGACTGCGGGCTGGTGCGCAAACACCAGTTCGGGCAAAACCAGGCGCATTACGAGAAGTCCTATTTTGACAAGCAGCATGACCACATCATCCTCACCGATACCGGCGAGGTCGTCGAGTTCTGCGACCCCCGCATCCACACCATCAAGAAGACCATCGAGGAGATTTTCGGAATCGAGATCCACAATCACTCGCTGTATTTCTATGGAACGAGGAAAATTAATAATGAATAATTAATAATTAATAATTGAGGAGCCTGCCAATTATGTGGGCCATTTAAAATTTATAATTTATAATTTATAATTTCTTGGCGTTGCCTTCGGCCCGGGCTATCCGCTGCAATCTTTTTTATTGAGAATTCCAGCCAGAATGAAAAATGCTCAAAAAAGGATTTCCGCTTCTATCCCTAACGCAGGTTCAATTAATAATTAATAGTAAATAATTAATAATTCGGTTCTTACTTTCTGTCAACTGTAAACCGTCAACCGTAAATCAACAACTAACTACGCAAAACCCATAACCCAAAACCCATAACCCACAACCAACTAACAATGGCTGACTTACTGCTCGGGCTCCAATGGGGCGACGAAGGAAAAGGAAAAATCGTCGACGTGCTCACCTCGCGCTACGACATCATCGCGCGCTTCCAGGGCGGGCCAAATGCTGGCCACACGCTCGAATTTGACGGCATCAAGCACGTTTTGCGCACGATTCCGTCGGGGATCTTCCATGAAAACACCATCAACATCATCGGCAACGGCGTGGTCATCGACCCGGTCGTGTTTCAAAAGGAACTCGAGGGGCTCGAAAAATTCAGCATCGACATCCGCAAAAGATTGATCATATCGCGCAAGGCGCACCTCATCTTGCCAACGCACCGCCTGCTCGATGCGGCATCGGAAACCGCCAAGGGCAAGGCCAAGATCGGTTCCACGTTAAAGGGCATCGGGCCTGCCTATATGGACAAAACCGGCCGCAACGGACTCCGCGTCGGAGACATCGAACTCCCCGATTTCAAGGAGCGTTACCGCACCCTGGCCAGCAAGCACGAGGCGATGATCGAGTTTTATGACGTCAAAATGCAATACAACCTCGAGGAATTGGAGCGCGAATTTTTTGCCTCCGTCGATATTCTCAAACAGCTCGAATTCATCGACAGCGAACAATACCTTTACGAGGCGCAACAGCAAGGAAAATCCATCTTGTGTGAAGGCGCGCAGGGATCGCTCCTGGATGTCGATTTCGGGACGTATCCGTTCGTGACCTCTTCCAACACCACGGCGGCGGGCGCCTGTACGGGACTGGGAATCGCACCCAACAAGATCGACCAGGTTTACGGAATCTTCAAGGCTTACACAACCCGCGTGGGCAGCGGCCCCTTCCCTACCGAACTCTTTGACAAGGACGGCGAGACCATGGCGCGCGTGGGCAACGAATTCGGTTCGGTTACGGGACGACAGCGCCGTTGCGGCTGGCTGGACCTGGTGGCCCTCAAATACGCGATCCGCATCAACGGGGTGACCCGCCTGATGATGATGAAGGGCGATGTGCTTTCAGGATTCGAGATGCTCAAAGTGTGTACGGCCTATAAATACCGTGGCGAACAAATCGACCACCTTCCCTACAACATCGAACCTGAGAATGTGCAACCCGTTTACCGCGAATTCAAGGGCTGGCAAGCCGACCTGACCGGCATGACGACGTATGGCGAGCTGCCTTCGGAACTGCGCGAATACGTGGATTTCATCGAGAAAGAGGCGGGGGTTCCCGTGGAGATCATTTCCGTCGGACCGGACCGCACCCAAACCATAAACAAGTCTGCATGAAGGTAACCAAGTTGTTCACATCGTTTATTGAGAGCGAAAAGTCGGGCGGCGTCCTGCTGGTCATCGCCACCGCCCTCTCGATGATCCTTGCAAACAGCGCCTGGGGCGAAAGTTACATCGGTTTTTGGGAGCAGCCCGTGGGAAGCCACAGCCTGGCGCATTGGATCAATGACGGGTTGATGGCCATTTTCTTCCTTCTCATCGGGCTTGAATTGGAACGCGAGATTTACATCGGCGAACTCTCCAACATCCGCAACGCATCGCTTCCCATTTTTGGCGCGCTCGGCGGGATGCTCGTCCCGGCCGCAATTTACCTCTATTTCAATATGGGGACTGCCACTCAGGACGGCGCCGGAATCCCCATGGCCACCGATATCGCCTTCGCCGTGGGCATCCTCTCGCTTTTGGGTAGCCGCGTACCCGTTGCACTCAAGGTTTTCCTGACCGCGCTAGCCGTGATCGACGACCTGGGCGCGATTATCGTGATTGCCGTCTTTTATACGAAGTCGCTTTCGCTGGGTTATCTTTTCGGTGCGCTGGGCGTTTGGGCGGTGCTGTTTGCCTTCAACCGGCTAAAGATCTACAACCTTGTGCTCTACCTCATCGGCGGAACTATCATGTGGTACCTGATGCTGAATTCGGGTGTGCACGCAACCATTACGGGCGTCATCCTGGCGTTCGTCATCCCCTTTGGCGACGGCAACGAAAAATCAATTTCCTATAAGTTGCAGGAATGGCTTCATCACCCCGTGGCGTTTTTCATACTCCCGGTCTTTGCGCTCGCCAATACGTGCATTCCCATTGAAGAGGGTTGGCAGGAAGGGTTACTCGCTCCCGCAGGCCTCGGAATCATCATCGGCCTGGCCTTGGGCAAACCGCTTGGCATCTGGCTTTTCTCCCGGATTGGAGCTGCACTGGGCCTGTGCGCGCTGCCCGAGGGCATCAGATGGAAAGACATTCTGGGCGTGGGATTCCTGGGCGGAATAGGTTTCACCATGTCCATTTTCATCACGTTGCTGGCCTTTGACGACGAGTTCATCATCAACGAGGCCAAGATGTCCATCCTGATCGCATCGGTATTGGCCGGGACCGCCGGTTTTGTCCTGCTTTCCGCCCTTTTGAAAAACCACCGGCCTACTTGATGCCGTAGAGAAACGATTCCGAAGGCTGCAGCTTTACGGGCAATCGGCCCACACCATCCTTGACGGTAAGCACCGCACGGCTTTTTCCGTAGATCGCGTCACCGACCGGATAGGCGCCATCGACGAGTTTCCATCTTGAAATCAAGTCCCCGGGAATGACAAGTTCAAAAATCTGTTCCTTGTGCGGATCGATGTTGCAGATCGCAACAAGGCGGTCATTCCCCCGCCATCTCGCAAAGGAATAGACTCTCTCGCCATAACCTTCCGCTTGCTTCCTGTTGGCGGGCTGCAGATCGTAAAAATCGCCTGTCAACGCCTGGCTGTTAAGCGCAAAATTGAGAAGCCTCTTGTAAAAGTCGCGAAGTTCGCGTTCCCTGGGCTCGAGCTTTTTGCCGTCAAACGCACCGTTGTTCATCCATCGCTGGTGGGCGGGAACCCCGATGTAATCAAAAATGGACGTCCGCGTGCGCTTGCCAAAACCGGCGTCCTCATCTCCCTTCTCTCCTACTTCCTGGCCAAAATAGACCATGGCAGGCGACGATGAAATCGCGGTCGAAATCACCATCAAAGGCTTGCCGTTGTGGCCGTCACCCGCAAATTCGCCGCTGGCGAGGCGCTGCTCGTCGTGATTGTCGAGAAAATGCAGCATGTGGCCCTCAATATCGAGAAGTTCCTTTTGAATGTTGGAAATTTCGTCGGCCGAGGATTTGCCGCGGATCACATCCTTTAGTTTATCATACAATCCGACCTTGTCATACAGATAGTCCATCTTTCCGATGCTTACGTAATTGCGGTACTCCTTCGGGTTGTAGATTTCGGCGAGAAGGAAGGCATCGGGATTCTGCATCTTGATCGCCGAATTCAGATAGCTCCAAAATTCGACCGGCACCATTTCGGCCATGTCGTATCGAAACCCATCCACACCTTTGGCTGTCCAGTACAGCGCAATGGAACGGAATTTCTCCCAAGAATCGGGCACGTCCTTACCTTGCCAGAATGCGTAGTGAGCCTTGTAATCCTTTTTGTCGTAGCCGGCGGGAAGTTCAGGAAAGTCTTTGGTCCCGTCGGGCCTGATCCCGTAATTGATCTTGACGGTCTCATACCAATCATTGATGTCGGGCTGTGCGAGCCGCGAACCATTTCCCGTCCATTTGGCTGGGTTCTCATTGAATTTCCCGTCGATCAGGGGATGCTTCTCGCCGCCGAGCGGTTGGTAATTGTCGGAATGCGGAACCTTGAAAGGCTGGCCGGGGATGTAATAGAAATTATTGTCCCGGCTGTATTCGACTTTGGTATTGTCATCGGCGCCAAAATCCCGGACGCCCTTTGGATTTGTCTTGCCTTCGTACCGCCGCGCAATGTGGTTGGGGACGATGTCGATGAGGAGTTTCAACCCGTTCTTATGCGTCCGATCGATCAGCGCCTCAAATTCCTCCAGTCGTTTGGCGGGATCCTGGGCAAGGTCGGGGTTGACGTTGTAATAATCCTTGACCGCGTACGGCGAACCCGCGCGCCCCTTGACGACTTCTGGATCGTCGTTGGAAATTCCGTAGGCCGTGTAATCGCGAACCAGGGCATGGTGCGGCACGCCCGTGTACCAGATGTGCGTCACGCCGAGGGACTTGATCTCGCGGAGAGCCTTGTCGGTAAAATCGGCAAACTTGCCAACGCCGTTTTCCTCGATCGTGCCCCACGGTTTATTGGTGGTTTTCTTGTTGCCGAACAGGCGCGTAAAGACCTGGTACACGACTTTCTTTCCGTGCGGGTTATATGTTTTTACTGCAGGCACCAGAGGGGATTTTGGTTGATCTTGCGCCGAAAGGACCGCAACGGCAAATAGGGCGGCCAGGATAAGGGTGGGTTTCATGCTGGAAGTTTAGGTCAGGAAACAAATATAGCCAAATGTGCGGCACGTACTAATTTATTCTTAACGGCAGGTTGCAGTGGGCTGATTTTCCTAAATTTGGCAAAAATTCCAGGTTGAAAAACTTCGTTCTTTTTGCGCTTTCCCATTTGGCCCTTTCCCTTGCGAACGCCCAATCGGGGCCGCCCAAAAAAATCATCATCGAATATTCGGATTTCGCCGACCGCAACGAGGCCGAGATGCCCGGCGCCGCGCTTCTGACGGGCAATGTCCGCATCCGCCACGAAGGTGTGGTCCTCACTTGCAACAAGGCTTATTTTTTTGGTGACGAGAACTATGTAAAGGCCTTCGGGGACGTGCAGATGGTGCAGGGCGATACGCTCTTCATGAACAGCCGCTATGCCGAATACAACGGCAATGTCAAACAGGCTTTCGCGACGGGAAACGTGCGGATGCGATCGCCGGAGATGACCCTGGTTACCGATACCATCCATTTTGACCGAAACATCCAGCAGGCGTGGTACGACACCTACGGCACCATCACCGACAAGGACAATACGCTCCGCAGCAAGTCGGGTCGATATTATGCCAACGAAAAGAAATACCGCTTTCTTACTGCGGTGACCATTACCAATCCGAAATACGTGATCAAATCCAATCATTTGGATTACTACACCAATTCGGGGCACACGTACCTTTTTGGGCCGTCGACCATCACAAGCGACGCGAATTACATCTACACCGAGAAAGGCTTTTACGACACCAAGAAGAATTTCTCGCATTTTTTGAAGCGTTCCTACATCCGTTACAAGGACCGCCTTATCGAGGGAGACAGCCTGTATTACGACCGCAACCGCGAATTTGCCTCGGCAACGAATAACGTCAGGATTACCGATTCCATCAACCGGGGCCTGGTGCGCGGGCATTACGCCGAAGTCTATCGGAACAAGGATTCGATGTACGTGACCAAACGGGCCGTCGCGGTGAACTTCGTGGAAAACGATTCGGTTTACATACACGGCAAAAAGCTGATGGTGACCGGAAAACCCGAGAACCGGATCATCCGCGCCTTCAACAACGTGCGATTCTTCAAAACGGACCTAAGCGGCAAGTGCGATTCGATCCACTCGAGCCAGGCGAACGGGATCACGCAACTCATCGGGCGGCCGATCCTTTGGAATTTCGACAACCAACTCACGGGCGATGTCATGCACCTCATTTCCAATGTCAAGACCGAAAAACTGGACTCGCTCAAGGTTTTGAACAACGCCTTCATGGTGGCAAAGGATACCGTCGGCACGGGCTTTAACCAGGTCAAGGGGCAGAATCTATACGGAAAGTTCCGCGACAACAAGCTATACGAGGTGGACGTGGTCAAGAACACCGAGGTGGTCTATTACATGCGCAACGACAAGCAGGAGCTCATCGGCATCAATAAAAATGTCTCGAGCAAAATCAACCTGACTTTGGACGGAAACAACATCGACACCATCACTTTCTTCAAGACCGTTGACGGTGATATCTATCCTGAAAAGGATCTGCCGGAGAATGCCCGGAAACTGCGCGGCTTCATCTGGCGCGGCGACGAACGTATCAAGAGCAAGGAAGACATCTTCCCGCCGGAAGAAAACGCGATCGACGAGGCCGTGCAGAAGGCTTCGGCGGCCAATCCCGATGACGGCAAGCCCCTGGAGCCCCGCCGCGAGACACTCGAATACGACAAGAACAATCCCCCCGCAAAATAATGTCACTCAAGGAAGGATTTTTGAAATACCAGGCACAGACCTCGCCGCACCCGCTTGGGATGGCGGTCTCGCACGCCAAGGGAAGTTTCATCTACGATACATCGGGCAAGGCCTACCTGGATTTTGTTGCGGGGGTTTCGGCGGCATCGCTGGGACATGCGCACCCGGGGGTCAATCAGGCCATCATCGATCAGCTTGAAAAGTACTCACATGTCATGGTCTACGGCGAATACGCACAGGATCCCGCCGTAGAATACTGCCGGATGCTCGCGAGCCTGATGCCCGAAAACCTAAACAAGACCTATCTCGTAAATTCGGGGACCGAGGCCACCGAGGGCGCCCTGAAGCTCGCCCGCCGCGTGACCGGGAGAAGCCAGCTGATTTCCTGCCACAACGCTTACCACGGCAATACCATGGGATCGATGAGCGTTATGGGATTTGAGGAGCGGAAGCGGATTTTCAGGCCGCTTGTTCCCGATGTGGATTTCATCACGTTCAACAACGAGGACGATCTCGAAA
>JAEWCF010000011.1 GCA_023390775.1 Bacteroidota bacterium
CGGGGCGGGGGGGCCCCCCCCCCCCCCCCCCCCAAAACCAGCTTTTCTGTGCACCTGCGGTGCGGGCTTTTGCAGCGCGTGCCGCGCTGAATGCCTACCGGCGGTGTCCTTTTGGCTACGCCCCAAACCGAGGAACGAGGTTCACCGAACACCGCTGACAAATAAACAAGCGGTGAGGTAAAAGGACCAAAAGGTCGCTGGCGACTCTGTCCAAACCTTGATTTGTTTTAATCGCTATCGCGTACCTGAAGCCCACTGGGCTTCCTCCTCTTAATCTCAAATCAGAAGACGCGGAGCTGCCGTTCATCCAAAACAAACACGATTCACAACCTGAATCATCTTAGAAATAAGTTCCAGCGAAAGACAATTATTGGGGCGACACGCGGCCGCTCAGGCGGCCTTCGCATAAGACCTCGTAAAAAATCAAAGTTGGCGGAGCGTTAAATTCCAACTGTCTGAGCACCGGCGCCAGCCGTGCGAGTTTTGGAATTTAGCGCAGGCAACGCAGATCTTTAGAGGTCGTTGCAGGCCGCAGCGCACTTTTGTTACTTTTGGTGCGCCAGCCAAAAGTAAACCGCCGGTAGGCAGCGTGAGCGGTTGAGGCGGCATCCTTTTGTGAGCAAGCGAACAAAAGATATAGCCGAAGACGCGACGGCGCCCCATTTATAATTTATAATTTTTAATTTTTAATTCGCCGGGGCGCCGTTACGCCCCATAAAAAAACCGCCTTCCGGCGGTCTTGATTATCGTTGGTCCATGGGCTTGAAATCCCTGAGCGGATGCCCGGTGTAAATTTGGCGCGGACGGCCGATGGGCTCTTTGTTGACGCGCATTTCCTTCCACTGCGCGATCCAGCCGGGAAGCCTTCCGATGGCGAAGAGAACGGTGAACATATCGGTTGGGATGCCCAGGGCGCGGTAGATGATGCCCGAATAGAAATCCACATTTGGATACAATTTTCGCGATACGAAATAATCGTCCACTAATGCGGCTTCCTCCAATTGCTTGGCGATCTGCAGGATAGGATCGTCCACACCCAGTTTTGCGAGGACCTCGTCGGCGGCCTTCTTGATGATCTTGGCGCGCGGGTCAAAGTTCTTGTAGACGCGGTGCCCGAAGCCCATCAGTCGGAACGGATCGTTCTTGTCCTTGGCCTTGGCCATGTACTTATCGGCATCGCCTCCGTTTTTCTGGATTTCCTCGAGCATCTCGAGTACGGCCTGGTTGGCGCCGCCGTGAAGCGGGCCCCAAAGCGCCGACACGCCCGCCGATATCGAGGCGAACAGCCCGGCATGTGAACTCCCCACCATGCGGACGGTGGATGTGGAACAGTTCTGCTCATGGTCGCCGTGCAGGATGAAGAGCTTGTCAAGTGCGTCGATGACGACCGGGTCGGCCTTGTAGGGGCCCGTTGGCAGTTCGAACATCAGGCGCATGAAATTCTCCACATAGCCTTTGGTGTTGTCGTAATAGTTGAGCGGGTAGCCCATCGCCTTGCGGTAAGTCCAGGTCGCGATGACCACGAATTTCCCCATGGTCTTGCAGACGGCGGTGTACATTTCCTTCTCGTTGTCCACATTGACCGACTTCGGGTTGAACGCCGTCAACGCGCTGGTCAGGGCCGATAACACGCCCATCGGGTGCGCCGTCTTGGGGAAGCCATCGATGATGTTTTTCATCTCCTCGTTGACCAGCGTGTATTTGCGGATGTCCTCCTCGAATTGGTAAAGTTGCTGTTTGGTAGGCAGCTCGCCAAAAATCAGCAGGTAGGAAACCTCAAGGAAATCGGCTTTGTCGGCCAAATCCTCGATGGAATAGCCGCGGTAGCGCAGGATGCCCTCCTCACCATCAAGAAATGTGATTTCGCTCTGGCACGACCCCGAATTTTTATATCCCGGATCCATCGTAATCACCCCTGTAAGGTCGCGAAGTTTGTTGATGTCGATCGCGACTTCGTTCTCGCTGCCCACGATTACCGGGAATTCATACTTCTGGCCGTCAATTTCTATTGTTGCTGTTTTTGACATGATATTGCTGGAAAAATGGTTGTTTGAAAAAAGATTTAACAAAACTAACGAATTTGGGGAATTAAAAAAAATGGTAAAAAGCTTTCAGCTGTCAGCTGTCAGCTATCAGCTTTCAGTCATCAGTCATCAGTCGTCAGTCATCAGTCAACAATAGAGCTATCAGCTTTCAGCTCCATCTGGTTCAACCCGAATGTTTATCGGTACCGAACCTTAAACCTTAAACTTTAAACTCACCAGGCGCAGGTTTAGGCTCGTTCGACTTTCGACATTAGACATTCGTCATTCGTCATTCGACGTTCGACGTTCGTCAAAAAAAATCCCGCAACCTCAGCCGCGGGATCATTAAACACCCAATTTTAACTTAACGATACACTATTTTCAGCGCGGCGGTTCCGGCAGCCGTCGTGACTTTCACTACATAAATTCCGGGAATTCGGGAGGAAATGTCCATTTCGGCTTCCCTGGAGACAGGTTTTGCGACCTGCAGCAACCTGCCCGTCAGGTCAAAAACTTCGACCAACAAAATATCATCCTCGGCGGTCATCGTGAAATGCCCGTTTGAAGGATTGGGATAAACCGCGAGGCCAACGAGTTGTTGCTCCCCAACGGACAGCGCCTGGAACGCGGTGGAGGCAATATTGGTCTCGATCGGATAATTGTAATCGAAATAAATGTCGGCCTTGTTGGTGACGATGTCACCCTCAACCAATGTTTCCAGTGTTTTTATCTTGAGCAGGATGTTTCCGTGGCCGCCGATTCCCAGATTGATGTTCTTGAAGAAGAACTCGACATGGTTGCCCGTCACCCTGGCCGTTACCGAATGCGACGCGTTGATCACCTGCAGCGACGCCAGGTCGAATTTGTCGGTATCGATCACATCGCGGATGACCACGTTCTCAGCGGGGAAATTCCCCGTGTTCTCAAAATTGATGACGTAGTGCAGGTATTTGCCGATTTCGGACGGCGAGACCACATTGCCTTCGACGCACTGCTTGTCGTTGGGATCATAGGCGCCGACGACGGTCTGGTTGAAATCCATCGTGTTGTCGAGCGGCAGGATATCGGGACCGATGGTTGCCGCCACCGAGAAATTCAGGATCGTACCAATGTTGACCGGGGGTACTTCGGTGGGAGCATTGACGTTCAGGGTGACGTTGATCACCGCGATATCAAACGGGGAAAGGTTGTTGAAGAAAAAGTTCAGTTGTCCGGTCGAGGTATTTGACGGACCTGGCGTAGAAGCGACAAAATCGGTCAGGGCATCGTCATAGTTGAAGGCGAGATTGCCCGAAACGATCTGGTTGCCCTTGTTTCGGACGACAATCTGGTAATAGGAGTCGAACCCGGGGCGCGCCACACCCAGCGGTGCGATGATGGCCTCGACATCGGGATTGGCGCCGTTTGGCGTAATGCAGAAATTGTGGATGCTGAAGTTGTTTAACAGATTCGGGAACGATACCGATGCAACGGCAGGGCTCACATTGAAGATCGTCGAATTCTCAAGATCGGGAGTCACTTCAAAGTTCCCGATGCCCGTGTGGAACGTATACTGCAGGTCGCTGTTCAGGAAGACGAATCCTTCGGACGCGCCATCGGTGATCCTGACCTTCGTGAAGGGCTGCGCCAAATCGCCGGTATCGCACCCGTTGCCGTCTCCGTCAAAGCGCACAGTACCGAAAATCGTATTGAAATCGCCTCCCGGTTCATCGGTACAATAGGGCGTCAGTACAATATTTTCATTGAAATTGATGTTGCCCTCGATGGCCTGGATCTGCGTGAGATCGGCACAGATATAGGCCAGGTTGTTGTTCCCGCCGAAGTAGAACTCCTCATCCGAACCGTTCTTGATAAACGCGGTCTCCAATTGATTGGCCTCGACATTCAAAAGGTTCAGGCTGTGGTTTTCAGACACGTCGATGGTTGACAGCTGATTGGAACTTACCACCAGGGCAGTCAGGTTTGGAAGCATCGAAACATCGATGGAGGTCAACTGATTGAAACCCGCCGACAATTGTTGAAGGTTGGTCGCTCCCGAGAAGTTCAGCGTCGCCAGATTGTTGAATCCGCAGTCCAGCATGATCAGGTTGGGCAAATTGCCCAGAACCAGCGAGGTCAGGTCATTGGAAAAGCAACCCAGGACCTCAAGCGCGGTACAGCCGGCGACATTGAGGCTGGCCAACGATCCCGTTTGGACATAAAGCGATTCAAGCCCTGTATTGCCACTGACATTCACCGCAGAAAGCGGCTGATTGTTGCCCGCCTGCAGCATCTGGAGCCACGGCATGTTTGACATATCAAGGTCAACGATGAAATTGTCCTGGGCATAGAGTGCCGTCAGGTTGTAGAAAAACTTGAGCCCGACGACCGACTGTATGTTCAAGGCATTGACATTCAATGTCGCGACCTGATGCGCTTCGGAAATCTGGATCTCGCCGTCCTGGTTGGTATCGACGGTGATGTTCTGGCCCTGCGCGTTCATCGCCGTATTGACCGAAGGGTTTGCCGCCACCAATGCGGCCTTGAGGTTCGCATCGGGGATAAAGATCGCATCGGTTCCCGGAGGCGTCACGATCAGGTAAAAGGAATCCAGGTAATAGCAGCCGGAAGGGCCTTGGACGCGGGCCCAGATCTGCTCGGGATTGGCCATGTTGAAATACGGCGACAGGATTGGATTGACTCCCGCAGCGGCATCGGCCTGGCTTGGGTAAAACGTGACGTCAACGCCTGTTGCATCCTGTGCATAGATCATCTCCTGATTTGAAAAATCGAACAGCGCGAAGCCGTCAAAGGGGGCGGTGTCTTCAATGACCATATCGGATGCCTCGACAGATGATGGCGCGGGATTAATCACGAAAACCTGTTCGGGGGCCGAGGCCTGGAAACATCCCTGAGTGAGCAGGTTGAAAAGGCTGTAGACATACGTTCCGGGTTCTGCCGTACTTACCGGAATAAAAATATTGGGTGTCTGGCTCTGGTAGCTGCCCAAGAAAACGCCGTTCAGGCCCACATCCACAGAGTACGGCGCCTGGCCGTTGGCAAAAGAAACGGTAATTCCCGCTTCTGAATGCTGGCAATATTCGCCACCTCCGTCCACCGACACAACGGGCATCTCGTTCACCGTATATACAAGGGTGCCATTTACAATTGTTGAGCAATCCGGTTGACCGAAATCGGTTACTTCCAGCAATTGATACGTATATGAGCCAGCCACTAAAGTCGATAATGATAATGTAACTGTTGGCCCGGTTGAAGTCACGGTTTGTGGTGCCCCTCCATTGATCGCATAAGTAAAAGTATAGGGGGACATTCCTCCAAAACCTGTAAAAGTAACGGTCCCGCCGTCCATGCCCTGGCAAAAATTGCCGCCGCCCTCGATCGTTGCGGTTACCGGCGCGTTGAGGACGAATTCCGCAAATACGATGGCCGGGCTGTCAGGTGCAGAATTCTCAGTGACGCGCGCAAAAAGCACCTGGTTGTTCATCACCATGTACGGCATTCCGAGCGGAATCGGCGAAAAACCCGACTGTGCCTCCACGAAAGTCTGGTGATAAGAAATGGCATGGTCATTTGGGTTCAGGTTACCCAGGATTTGCGCGTTGAGCTGCGAAAGTTCATACCATTCGACGTTGTCCTGGTCCAGGTCGCAAAGTTGTACCGGTGGCGGTTGGTTGACGTTGGGTTGGGCAAACATTGCTGCCGATATCAGCAACAACAGTAAGTAGATTTTCTTCATGACGGGTCGAGATTGTGCGTCCAATGTACGCCGATTAATATTTTGTGCCGATGCCCATTGAGCAAAACGGCCGTTTTAATTAGAATTCATCGTCTTCAAAAGTTCCTGCAACCGCTCCTTCTTGCGCTGGGAAATGGGCAGGTGGCTGCCGTCGTGCATGACCACGTAACCGCCGTCGCGCCTGATGTAACTTCGCAGATACGCCAGGTTGATCAGGTGCGATTGATGTATGCGCTCGAAGCCGTGGCCGGTCAAAAGTTCCTCGTACTCCTTCAAGGTCTTGGAAATCAAAACGGGTTTGGAATTTCGGATATAGAACTTGGTGTAATTGTCCTCGCTCTCGCACCGGATGATGTCGCTCACCTCGAACAAATGGATGCCGTCGGAGGTGGACAGCGCAATCCGTTTGAAATTGTCCACTTTCTTGCGGATATTCTCCAGCAGAAGGTCGATATGCGCGTAACCGTCGTTCTTGTCCAATACCGATTTGATCTTGCCGATGACGATCTGCAACTCCTCCGGATCTACGGGTTTGAGCAAAAAATCCAGCGCGCTGAACCGAAACGCCTTGATCGCATACTGCTCGTGCGCGGTAATGAATACGATGTGCGAGGTGGATTTCCCGTGCTTGATGGCGTGTTGCTCCAGAATGTCGAAGCCGGTGCCGTCGCCCAACTGGATGTCGAGAAAGACCACCTGCGGACGATACAACTCCATGGCCCTGACCCCTGTTTCAACCGAATCGGCTTCGCCAATGATCGAAATATCCGGCGCATACCGATCGAGCATGCTCTTCATGCCGTTGCGAAGGTTGGCGTCGTCGTCGATGAGGAGGGCGGAAATCATTTTAATTTGAAAATTTGAAAATTAGCTAATTTGAAAATGATGTTGGAAGATTATAACGTTTGTAAGGTTGTTAGCGCGATGTGTATTGGATGGGCAACTGGAGAATGACTTTGGTTCCAGAGGGGTCTCCGTTGGCGTCCTTGAGTTCCTCGATGGTAACCTTGGACGATTTATCGGTCACCGATCCCATCATTTCCAACCGCTTCCGCGTGATGTCCAGCGCCATCGATTTGTGCACCGATACCAGGTGGCGCTTGAGTTCGTTTGATTTGTCGATCCCGATGCCGTCGTCCTGGACCGTGCAGATCAGCGATTGCCCTGAAATCTCGAAGTTGATCCTGACGTGTCCCGGCTCTTTCTTCGGTACCAGGCCGTGGATGATCGCATTCTCAACAAACGGTTGCAACAACAGCGGCGGAAGGGCCATATCATCTTCGATATCAGCACTTTTCGTGATTTCGAAGGTAAAAACATTATTGAAACGCAGTTGCTCGAGTTCGAGATAATTTTGCAGGCTCTCGATTTCCTTGTCGATGGGGATCGCCGATTCCTTCGAATACTCGAGCGTGAGCCGCATCAGCTTCGAAAATTTGGACAAATACCTGATTGCCGAATCGGTACCGTTCTGCACGATGAAACTCGAAATCGACCCCAGGCAGTTGAAAACGAAGTGCGGGTTCATCTGCAGATGCAAAGCTTTCTGCTCGTATTCGGCGAGTTCCTTTTGGAGCGTCAGGTTTTTGCGGAGCTGGCGCCGGCTGTAAATCAAAAACACGATGCCCGAAAGCAGCAATACCAACAGCGCTGTAAAAACTACCTGCATCCGGTGCCGTTTGGACTGTTCGCCAAAGACGAGTTCGCGTTTTTCCGCCTCCTTTTTCTGCAGCGCCTCCTTTTTCTCGAATTCGAAATTCATCTCCTCGCGGATGCTGTTACGGAGATTCCGGTAATTGCTGACGCTGTCGGCGGCGGCGGTGAAATTCCGGTAGTGTTCCAAAGCAAGTCCGGGTTTTCCCGTTTTCTCGTATATCGCCGAGAGCATTTTCTCGCTGTCGCGGATGCGTTCGCGGATGCCGAGTTCTTTGCCAAGCTGCAGCGATTTTTCGGCATTTTCGAGGGCCTTCGCGTAATCGGCCTTGCCAAAATAAATTTCGCCCAAGAGCGCATATGCATCGGACGAGCCGAATTTATCCCCTATTTTGCCGAAAGATTCGAGCGCCAGGTTGCAGAACTCGAGCGCATCATCGGTATTGCCGCGCTTAATTTCCAGCAGCGCGAGGTTGTTGAAGAGTTCGCCCAATCCCCGGAAATCCGGATGTTTGATGAAAGTGCCGCGCGCCTTTGTGTAATATTGCAAGGCCTTTTCATACTCTTTTTGGTCGCGGTAAATGTTTCCGATGTTGGTCAGGGTAATGGCCGATGAAGGGTCATTTGACAACTCCTGGATCTTCAGGCACTTTAGGAAATACTCCAGGGCACGGAACTCCTCCCCCTGCGCCTGGTAGACAATCCCGATGTTATTGTAAACCTTGGCTGCCCGGGCTTTATCGCCGAGTTGTTCGTAAATCTTGACGCTTTTGAGGTGAAACTGCAGGGCACGCGCGTAGCTGCTCTGTTCCGAGAATACGATGCCGATGCTCCCGTAGGCGCGCGCAAGATTCTGCCGGACGGCTTTTTCGTCCTTACCCGTGGCGAGAAGCGCTTCCAATACCGATTGTGCGGCGGTGAAATGCTGCATCGCCAGTTTGTAATTCCCCGAAATGATCGCCGCGTTGCCAAGGTTCAGCCTCGCCGAACCCTCGGCCATACGGTATTTGATTTTTTGTGAGAGTTCCAGCGCCTGCAAGGCGTACTGCCCAATCGAATCCGGATTGACCGATTTGTAGTGGTCGGCAAGGGCATTCAGCGCGTCGGCGCGCTCGATGTCGTTTTTGGCCGTGCGAAGATTGCGATGCAGATCGCCCGGATTCTGGGCAATGAACAACATCGGAACCATCAACAAAAGCAAAAAAATGTGGCGCATGAAGCAAATGTAAGGTTTTGCACTTATGCGCTTCGCCCCATTTAGAATTTGCGGGTTGCGGTTGAGAATCCTAGTTCAGGTTGATCTGCCGTTGTTCAAGTGCGCCGATTCGGTTTTCCATATCCGACAGATTGGTGATCACGCCGTGAATCGCGGTGTTGATGCTTTGGAAACCTTCCATGATCGCCTTGATGCTCTCGGTAGTGGAGTAACCCATCTGGGCCAGGTTGCCGTTGAGTTCCATGACGGCGTCGGTCAATTGTTTTTGGTTCTGTTCGATGGCCTCGAGTCTCTCTTCCATTTTTTTTTAGGAAAGATACGGCTTTTTAGGTAGCTAGTGGCTGGAGGTTAGGGGTTAGTGGCTGGTGAATAGTGACTATATAAGGTAACTGACGACTGACAACTGATGACTGACGACCTAATTGGTTGGCAAGTTGAAAGTTATAAAGTTCGGTACCGATAAACACCCGGGATGAGCGAAATCAAGCTGATACCTGACGGCTGACAGCTGACAGCTATATTTCCGGTTTCCCCGTAACGAACTATCGAGGAGGATCGGGAAATTGCGGGTGGAGGGTGGGGGAAAAATATTACTTGAAATCAATCATTCTTTCGCGTGTTTCTTATCAATTGATGGTTAGTAGCTAGTGGCTGGTGACTAGAAAGGTAACTGACAACTGACGACTGACGACTGACAACCTAATTGGTTCGCAAGTTGAAAGTTATAAAGTTCGGTACCGATACCGGGATGAACGAAATCAAGCTGAAAGCTGACGGCTGACCGCTGATAGCTTTAAAAAAAAACCCGAAAGCTAGCACTCCCGGGTCCAATTATCTGAAATTCAAAAATTTATTTGATCTTAAACGCCATCATTCCCGGGAAGTACGCGGTGTTGCCAAGTTCCTCTTCTATGCGCAAAAGCTGGTTGTATTTCGCCATCCGGTCCGAACGGGATGCCGATCCCGTCTTGATCTGCCCGCTGTTGAGCGCGACGGCAAGATCGGCGATGTTATTGTCCTCGGTCTCGCCCGAACGGTGCGACATCACCGAGGTATATCCCGCGTTGTGCGCCATGTTTACGGCCGAAATGGTCTCGGTCAGGGTTCCGATCTGGTTGACCTTGATCAGAATCGAATTTGCGATGGATTTGTCGATTCCCTTTTTGAGGCGCTCGACGTTGGTCACGAAAAGGTCGTCGCCCACGAGCTGGACCCGGTCGCCTATCTTCTCGGTAAGCATCTTCCAGCCGTCCCAGTCGTCCTCATGCATGCCGTCCTCGATGGAGATGATGGGATATTTGGAGGCGAGTTCGGCCAGGTAATCGACCTGCTCGGCGGAGGTGCGCACCTTGCCCGAAGCGCCTTCGAACTTGGAATAATCGTAGTTGCCGTTGACATAGAATTCGGATGCGGCGCAGTCCAGCGCGATCATGACCTCGTCACCGAATTTATAACCCGCGTTCTCCACGGCTTTCTTGATCGTATCCAAAGCGTCTTCGGTACCACCGGCCAGGTTCGGGGCAAAACCGCCCTCGTCCCCTACGGCCGTTGAAAGTCCCCGGTCGTGCATATCTTTTTTGAGGTTGTGGAATATTTCGGTTCCAATCTGCATCGCCTGCGTAAAGGTCTGCGCCTTGACCGGCATGATCATGAATTCCTGAAAGGCGATCGGCGCATCACTGTGCGATCCGCCGTTGATAATGTTCATCATCGGCACCGGGAGCGTATTGCCCGAAACCCCGCCCACATATCGGTACAAAGGCAAGCCCAATTCATTGGCAGCCGCCTTCGCCACGGCAAGCGAAACGCCCAGGATCGCATTGGCGCCCAGGTTGGATTTGTTGTGCGTCGCATCGAGTTCGATCATGATCGCATCGATTTTGTTCTGCTCAAAGACCGAAATCCCCATCAACTCATCGGCGATGCGCGTGTTGACATTCTTGACCGCGTCCATGACGCCCTTACCCATGTAGTGGCGTCCGCCGTCGCGCAGTTCGACCGCTTCGTGCTCGCCGGTCGAGGCTCCGGATGGAACCGCCGCACGGCCGAGAATGCCGTTCTCGGTGACAACGTCGACCTCTATGGTTGGATTTCCGCGTGAATCAAAGATTTGACGTGCGTGGACTTTGATGATGATGCTCATGATTTTAAGTTTAGGTTAGACCGATGGGCCGCAACAAATTCCGTCGGCCACCACAAAGATATTAGGTTACGCCGGCACATAAAAACGCTTGGACTTTTTTTCTTTGGCGCGTGGAAAGACTTTGGCGCGATACCGATTATATTTGGGCCGCCTTTAATACTTTCGATGTTATTCAACTCCCTGGGATTCGCCGTTTTCCTTCCGCTTGTATTTGCGGGGTATTGGCTGCTTTGTAAAAAAGACCTGCGGCTCCAGAATTTCCTCCTCTTGGCCGCGAGTTACTTTTTTTACGCCTGCTGGGACTGGCGGTTCTTGTTCCTGCTGATGTTTTCCACGTTGCTGGATTACGTCACCGGAATCCGGATGCACGAGTCGGCCTCTGAACGTTGCCGGAAAGTCTGGTTTTGGGCGAGCATCGCGATCAACCTCGGGTTTTTGGGCGTGTTCAAATACTACAACTTTTTCGCCGGATCCATGGCCGAACTCCTGAGCGGCTTCGGAGTCAGCGCCAACATCGCCTCGCTGCAGGTAATCCTGCCCGTCGGCATTTCGTTCTACACCTTCCACGGGCTGTCGTACGTCATCGACATCTATAAAAAACGCATCGAACCCGAACGCGATCCGGTTACCTATTCGCTTTTCGTGTCCTATTTTCCCTTGCTCGTGGCCGGCCCCATTGAGCGGGCGACGCACTTGCTGCCGCAGATCAAGCGGCGCCGCACATTTGATTTCGATAAGGCGCGGGACGGAATGTTCCAGATTTTGTGGGGGCTTTTCAAGAAGGTGGTCATTGCCGACAGTTGTGCGCGTTACGCCAATGCCATTTTTGACAGTCCCGATGCGGTGAACTCCGGGACCCTGATCCTGGGCGCGGTCTATTTCGCGTTCCAGATCTACGGCGACTTCTCGGGTTATTCCGATATCGCCCTGGGCACGTCCAAACTCTTCGGAATCGACCTGTTGCGCAACTTTTCCTACCCGTACTTCTCCCGCGACATCGCCGAATTCTGGCGTCGCTGGCACATTTCGCTCTCGACTTGGTTCCGCGATTACCTCTACATCCCGCTCGGCGGCAGCAAGGGCGGCATGTGGATGAAAGTCCGCAATACCTTCATCATTTTCCTGGTCAGCGGGTTTTGGCACGGGGCCAATTGGACGTTCATCGTTTGGGGCGCGCTCAACGCGTTGTATTTCATGCCTTTGCTGCTGATGGGCCGCAACCGGGCCAACATCGATACCGTGGCCCAAGGGTCATTGCTTCCTTCCTTTCGCGATCTGTGGGCTATGGCCACCACCTTTGCGCTCACCACTTTCGCGTGGATCTTTTTCAGGGCCGATAGCGTGGGGGCCGCCTGGCATTATATCAGGGGCATCTTCGGGATGGACTTTTCCGGAATCGACTATCTTTCCTGCGACCGCAACGCACCCGAACTGCTTCCGCTGCTGGCGATTTTCATCGTCGCCGAATGGTTTTCACGCCACCACGAACACCCGGTCTTTGGGAAATTCCAAACGGCGAAGGCCTTTGCCATCACGGCGGGAATCGTGCTGCTGGGCTCTTTCAGCGATTTGAACGAATTCATCTATTTTCAATTCTGATGGGCCGTTTCCTCAAATATGTGCTATTGCTGCTGATTGGCCTTTTGCTGATCATGGCCGCGCTGGACCTGGTGTACACCCGCGTTTACGAAAACGCCGCGCCCCGGACCAAATTCGGCCTGTTGCGGGCATCGAAAGGAAAGGAAATCGATTATGTTTTTGTGGGTTCGTCGCGGGTCGAGAACGGCATCGTTCCGCCCATCATCACGCAAATGACGGGAAAATCGGCGTTGAACCTCGGCTTCCAGGCAGCCAAGATGGAAGACATCCTGACGCTCGTAAAATTGCTCAGGGCCTACGACATCAAGGCGCGGACCGTCTGCATCCAGATCGATTACAACTTTAACGTTCCCGGCCGGTCCATTGCGCTTCCCTTCGAGATGGCGCCTTTCATCAGGGACAATGAAGTAACGCGGGATTATTATCGGAACCAGGAAAATTTCTTCGGATTGTACTATGTGCCCTTCTACCGGTACAACGTCTATGACCACAAGATCGGGCTGCGCGAAGTGGCGATGACGGTGTTCAAAGGCAATCGCACGATTCCGGACGGCGGATATGCCCCGCCCACGCGCAAGGACACCATCGGGACAAAATATGCGCTTCCCAACCGCATTTCAAATTACAACCGCACGTTCGACGCGATTGAAACTTTTTGCCGCACCAACAAAATGAAGGTCGTGTATTATTGCGCGCCCTTTTGGCACCAAACGCAAAATCTGGGATATGTCGCGAAATTAAAGGCGAAAATCCCGGGGCTGTTGGATTATTCGGGAGCGGTAACCGATCCGGCCATGTTCAACAACAACGCCCACCTCAACGATGCGGGCGCCCGCTACTTCACTAAGTTGATGATCCGAGACCTGGAAACTAGGCCGTAACTTCGCGGCCGGCCTTCATGTTCTCGATGAACTGGTCAAAAAGATAGCTTGCGTCATGCGGCCCCGGGCTGGCCTCCGGATGGTATTGCACCGAAAAACAGTTCTTGTTCTTCATCCGCATTCCGGCAACCGTCTGGTCGTTGATATGCAGGTGGGTGATCTCGAAGTCGGGATGTTCCTCAAGCGCTTTCTTGTCGACGGCGAACCCGTGATTTTGCGAGGTGATCTCGCCGTGGCCCGTTAAAATGTTGCCGATGGGGTGGTTGATTCCGCGGTGGCCGTTGAACATTTTGTAGGTGGGGATGCCATTGGCAAGCGCGATGACCTGGTGGCCCAAACAAATGCCGAAAAGCGGTTTGTCCTCGGCCAAGATCTCGCGGGCGGTCTGTTGCGCGCCGAGCAGCGGATCGGGGTCGCCGGGGCCGTTAGAGAGGAAGTAGCCGTCGGGATTGAACCTGGCCATTTCCTCAAAGGTCGCGTTGTAAGGGAAAACCTTGACGTAGCAACCGCGTGAGGTCAGGTTCCGCAGGATGTTTTTCTTGATGCCGAGGTCGAGCGCCGACACTTTTAAAGGTGCATTGGGATCGCCGACGTAATAGGGTTCGGTGACGGAAACCTTCGATGCCAGTTCCAGTCCCACCATGTCGGGAACTTCCTTGAGGATTTCGCGAAGTTCCTTCTTGGATTTTCCATCTGTCGAAATCACCGCGTTCATCGCGCCGTTTTCGCGGATGTAACTCACCAGCGCCCTAGTATCAACATCCGAAATCACGACCAGGTTTTGATCCCTGAAATAATCCTCCAGGCTTCCGCTGGCGGCCGGGCGCGAATGGTTGAAGCTGAAATTTTTGCACACAAGCCCCGAAATCATGATTTTCTCGGCCTCGATTTCCTCATTATTTACCCCGTAATTCCCGATGTGCGGATTGGTCGCGACCATGATCTGGCCGTAGTAACTCGGGTCGGTGAAAATTTCCTGGTAGCCGGTCATCCCGGTGTTGAAGGCGATTTCGCCCGTGACGGTGCCCTCGATTCCGATGGACTTGCCGTGGAAAATGGTGCCGTCGGCGAGCATCAAAAGAGCGGGCTGGCGTTGTTTGTAGTTCATGTAGTTAGCTTTAAGCTGTCAGCTATCAGCCTTCAGCATGTTTAGTGTTAGTTGTGAGTGATTCGCTTCTGGCTATCAGCTCCAGTGTGTTGTGAACTAAACTACAATCCTTGTGGTTCCCAACGTTACCGGCAACTGCTAGCCGTCAACTATTGGAATGCAAATGTACGGGCAAAAACCGGAAAGACAAAAAGTTTGTCGAATGTCGAATGTCGAACGGAGCATCAATTTGACAAATGTCGAATGTCGAACGTCGAATGTCGAATGGAGCTGCAAGAGTTGAAATGTTATAAAGTCTTAAGGTCATAAGGTCGTAAAGTCGTAAGGACTTAAAAGCGAAGTAACCGACAAACACCAAGTTGGAACGAAATCAGGCTAATAGCTGAAAGCTGATGGCTTTAATTTGACAAATGTCGAATGTCGAACGTCGAACGGGCCAAAACCTGCGGCTATTTAGTTTAAAGTTTAAAGTTCATGCTTTAAAGTTGGGCACCGATAAACATTCGGGTTGTATGGAATCAAGCTGAAAGCTGATGGCTGATAGCTGACAGCTTAGATTTGACAAATGTCGAATGTCGAACGTCGAACGGAGCTGCAAGAGTTGAAATGTTATAAAGCTTTAAAGTCTTAAGGTCTTAAGGTCGTAAAGTCTTAAGGTCTTAAGGTCGTAAAAGCGAAATAAGCGACAAACACCCGGTTAGAACGAAATCAAGCTGATAGCTGATAGCTGACAGCTGACAGCTGCAAAATCCCTATCTTCGACACCTCTCATAACCAAGACAATGAATTTAGAGGTTACAGTTTCCCCGGAATTTCGCAGGCAGGCCGCCAGGGCCGTATGGTCCATCGTCCTGTTTATCGCGTCGTATATCCTGTTGCTTGTGGCCTCAGTGGCTTTGACGGCGCTTTGCATCTACGGAGGCATCATGATGATCGCGGCCAAGCCGACCTTTATTACCCTTGCGCTCGGGATCGGGTTGGCGAGCCTGGGCATTTTGGTCGTGTTCTTTATGCTGAAATTCATCCTCGCGTCAAACAAAACCGACCGTTCGCATCTGGTCGAAATCAAGCGCGCCGATCAGCCGCAACTGTTTGCCCTGATCGACGAAATCGTGGCGAAGGTTGGCACGCACTTTCCCAAAAAAGTCTTCCTCTCGGCCGATGTGAATGCCGCCGTGTTTTACGATTCGACCTTTTGGAGCATGTTTTTCCCGGTCAGGAAGAACCTTCAGATCGGGCTTGGCCTGGTGAACACGGTCTCTAAATCCGAACTTACAGCGGTGCTCAGCCATGAATTCGGGCACTTTTCGCAGCGCTCGATGAAGGTGGGAAGCTATGTCCACAACGTCAATCAAATTCTTCACAACCTGCTTTACGAGAACGAGGGCTATGATGAGATGGCGCAACGGTGGGCCAATGCCAGCGGTTATTTCGCGCTATTCGTGCTGATTGCGGTCTGGATCGTCCACGGCATCAAGTGGGTCCTTTCGCAATTGTACAAAATCGTCAATAAAAATTACCTCGCCCTTTCCCGTGAGATGGAATTCAATGCCGATGAACTCGCTGCGCACGTGACCGGTTATAAGCCGCTCAAGACCTCGCTCCTGCGGATGACGCTGGCCGACCGCGCATTCCAGATCGCATTGTCCTTTTACGAAAGCAACGGCAACTGCAAACCCGGGAATTTTTATCATGACCAGATGTTCCTGCTCACGTTCATGGGGCGCCAGAACGACCTTTCGTTCATCGACGGGCTTCCCCAGCTAGGGCAACACGATCTTTCGCGGTACAACAAATCGAAATTGAAAGTCACCGATCAATGGGCTTCGCACCCCAGTGACGAAGACCGGATCCTAATGCTCGAGAAGACCGGCCAGGATCATCAGCCCATCGACACCACGCCCGCCAATTCGCTACTTCACGATTGCGAATCGGTACAACAAAAACTCACCCTTCATCTGTTCCGAGATTTCGATCCTGAAAACCAGTGGAAGGTGGTCGGAACTGAGGATTTTAGCAAAGACTATGTGGCAGGATTCAACAAAAACAAATTACCAGATATCTACCGCGGCTATTATGACGACAAAAATCCGCTGCCTTTCGATCCTGACGACGCAACGGGAATCGTTCACGATCTCGACGCATTGTTTTCGGACGCGATGATCGATGCAGTCTACACCCAGATCTCGCTTAAAAACGACATCGAGACCATCCGGCTGATTTCGAATCCGGCGTCGGGAGTCGCGACGTTCGATTATGACGGGGTCCGGTATGCCAAAAAGGACGGCGCTTCCCTGATCGAAAAACTGGACTTGGAACTCGTGACGTTGACCGAGACCATTCGGGAAAACGACAAGGCCATCTACCGGGCATTCGCGCAAATGGAATCCGATGAAAGTCCAAAATTGAAGGCGCTTTATAAGGATTATTTCGAATTCGACAGGGCGTTCGACATCAAGTCCGATGCGCACAATGAACTGTCGGATTCGTTGGGCTTTATCCATGTCGCCACGCCCAATGAACAGATCAAATCAAACCTGCAAAAAGTCTCGGAACTGGAGGAAACTTTTCAATTACAATTGCGCAGCATGGTGGAAGACGATTTCTACCGCGCCGAAATTAGTTCGGAGGCCCAGGAATCCTTTAACATTTACCTCGGCGGCGAACGTCGGTATTTTGCCGATGACAAATACATCGACGCAGACCTTGTGATCCTTTTCTCGGCCATGCAGCACTATTCAAACCTTTTGTCCCGAAGCTATTACCTGGTCAAACGGAACCTGCTCGACTATCAGGCGGGCCTTGTAGGGGAGTTGGTTAGGGGTTAAGATGACTAATGTCGAACGTCGAATGTCGAAGGTCGAATGTCGAATGTCGAACGGAGCTGCAAGAGTTGAAATGTTATAAAGTTTTAAAGCCATAAGGTCTTAAGGTCGAAGGTCGTAAAGTCTTAAGGTCTTAAGGTCGTAAAGTCGTAAAGTCTTAAAGTTGTAAAAGCGAAGTAAGCGACAAACACCCGGGTAGTATGAAATCAAGCTGAAAGCTGATGGCTGACAGCTTAAATTTGACTAATGTCGAACGTCGAACGTCGAACGAGCCAAAACCTGCGGCTGATGTGTTTTAGATTTCAAGTTCAGTATCGATAAAACATTCGGGTAGTACGGAATCAAGCTGAAAGCTGATGGCTGATAGCTTAGAACTGTCGAATGTCGAACGTCGAACGTCGAACGAGCCAAAACCTGCGGCTATTTAGTTTAAAGTTTAAAGTCCATGCTTTAAAGTTGGGCACCGATAAACATCGGGGTAGTATGGAATCAAGCTGAAAGCTGATAGCTGACAGCTGAAAGCTTTTATGTTAAATCCGCAAAAACTTCTTTCCCTACCCTTTTGATTGGCAGCGCAATGCGAAAATCGCCCGCCGTTGCTCGCTTCGCATCGATAAACGGTCACTTCGGTTCGCTATTTTTGCCCGCTTAATACATTACCAAATTATCATGAAGAAATTTTATTCTTTGATTGCCGTGGTCGGCGGTATGTTTGCCGGCTACGCGCAACCCGCGAATGACGATTGTGCGGGCGCGATTCCTGTCGCGATCAATGCCGATTACAGCTGCGCGATAGTCCAGCCGGGAACACTTGCGGGAGCCACGGCTTCGAATGTTCCGGACAACGGCGCCGGCACGCCCAACGACGACGTCTGGTTCTCCTTCGTCGCGACCAACACGACCCACAGGTTCAGCATGCTCAACCGCCAGGGCGACCAGACCGACCTGGTCCACGAGATCATGGGCGGCATCTGCAGCCAGCTCTCGAGCATGAACATCAGCGACCCCGAAACCAGTACCGTAAGCGGTTTTGTCGTGGGACAGACCTATTATGTCCGCGTGTTCAACTACTATTCGACACCCGCGCTGACCACCACCTTCGACCTTTGCATCGGAACCCCACCGGCCCCACCGGCAAACGACTACTGCGAAAATGCCGTTGAAGTTCCGGTGAATGCCGGGCTGCAATGCACCAGCACGGTCCCGGGCACGGTGGCAGGGGCTTTGGCCTCCAATGTTCCCGACAATGGCGCCGGAAATCCCGATGACGATGTCTGGTTCAGGTTCACCGCAACGGCAACCTCGCACGCCATTTCCCTGACCAATATCCAAGGCACGCCGACCGACATGGTCCACGAAGTGATGTCGGGCAACTGCGGGGCTCCGGTGAGCCTGCTGATTTCGGACCCCAACAGCAGCGTGGCGACCGGACTGACCATCGGCGCCACCTATTTTATCCGCGTCTTTACCTACGGATCCACCGCTGGCGACACCACCTTCAACGTCTGCGTGACTACGCCGCCAACGATGACCAACGACGAATGCTCTACGGCAGTTGCACTAAGCGTAAACACGGACCTTTCATGCGGATCGGTGACGGCGGGAACCCTGAGCGGCTCGACGCCTTCAAACGTTCCCGACAACGGCGCCGGAACCCCTGATGACGATGTCTGGTTCAGCTTTGTGGCCACAGCGGCCTCGCATAAGATCGAACTCCTGAATGTTTCCGGCACTCCTTCGGACCTTGTCCACGAAGTGCTTTCGGGCGGATGCAATGCCCTGGCAAGCGTCAGCATTTCGGATCCAAACAGCAGCACCGTCAGCGGGCTCGTGGCCGGAAATACGTATTACGTGCGCGTGTTCAGCTATGCGGCCGGCACGACCTCAACGACCAATTTCAATATTTGCGTCGGCTCGTTCCCTCCGCCACCGGCCAATGACGAGTGCGCCAGTGCCATCGCGATCACCCCGGCAGGCACCCTCGGCGAAAGCCTGGTCAATGCCACCATCGGAGGCGCAACGGCATCGGCCAATATTCCTGCCCCGGGCTGCGCAAGCTACTCCGGCGGCGATGTTTGGTTCACGGCTACGATTCCGTCAAGCGGAAACCTGACCATCGAAACGGCCGCTTCCCAGGGCGTCACGACTTTCGATTCGGGTATGGCGGTCTATTCGGGCACGTGCGACAACCTTGCGCTGGTTTCATGCGACGACGACGGCGCCGACACCGACAACTTCTCAAAACTCGTCCTTAACGGACGCACCCCGGGCGAGGTGGTTTACATCCGCGTTTGGGAGTACCTCAACGATGAGTCGGAGCCATTCTCGATCGGTGCCTACGATGCATCGCTTTCAACGGCGTCCTTTGATTCATCGGCACTCAAAGTATACCCGAACCCGACCCGCGATGTGCTGAACCTTTCATACAGTTCGGCAATCGATTCGGTCGAGGTTTACAACCTGGTGGGTCAGAACGTAATCGCGAAGCAAATCGGCCAAACCGAATACGCCCTTAACCTTGCCAGCCTTCCCGCCGGGACTTACCTGGTAAAACTCAATACCCAAGATGGTTCGAAAACGGTGAAGGTTTTGAAGAACTAAAAAAGCCGGAATATTTTATTTAAAAAGCTGCCTGAGGGTGGCTTTTTTTTTGTCGCATGACGAATGTCGAACGTCGAACGGAGCGGCAAGAGTTGAAATGTGATAAAGTAATAAGGTCGTAAGGTCGTAAGGTCATAAGGTCTTAAGGTCGTCGAGTCTTTGGGTCTTTGAGTCGTAAGGTCGTAAGGTCGTAAGGTCGTAAAGGCGATGTAACCAACAAACATCCGGGTAGAACGAGATCAAGCTGAAAGCTGACAGCTGACAGCTAACAGCTAATAGCTTTTCTAATATTTATTGATTATCAATAAAATTTTATTACATTCGCATAAATATTTATCAATTATGAAAAAAGACAATTTTATTTTTACAGCGCTTCACATTATGGCCTGGTTGATCTTTGTAGCACTCAGCATCGAAGCCGGTGGGCTTTTGGTCAATTTCGCATACAGCATTTTCAAACCTGAGGTAATTGGCCATTTATATCAGCAGATGGACCTCACGGGGCTTTATGCGCAGTCGCAGGCGGCGTTTTACGTGGTCTATGGCCTTATCCTGTTTATCGCCATATTTAAAGCGGTAATGTTTTATTGGGTGATCTTGCTGTTGATGAAGATGGACCTCTCGCAACCTTTTAACGAATTCGTGGCCAAAAAGATCATGCAGATCAGCAACATGGCTTTTGAAATCGGGATTGTGAGCTACATCGGCCGCCAGGTAGGAAAACATCTCGACTTCCCCGGCATCGACCGTGCGCAGTTGAACGGGTTTTGGGGCGATCACCACGGTTTCATCCTGATGGCTGCGGTCCTGTATGTCATCGCGGTGATCTTCAAACGCGGGGTTGCGCTTCAGCAGGAAAACGAATTCACCATCTGATGCCGATCATTGTCAACCTCGACGTCGTGATGGCCAAGCGCAAGATCTCGCTCAACGAACTCTCGCAAAAGGTCGACCTCACCCTTTCCAACCTCTCGATCCTCAAGACCGGCAAGGCCAAGGCGATTCGATTCTCCACGCTTGAAGCCATCTGCAAGGCGCTGGACTGCCAGCCGGGAGATATTTTGGAGTATGTTGAATGAAAATGTCGAATGTCGAACGTCGACCCGAGGCGTAGCCGAACTGTACGAAGCGCCAGCGGAGTAAATGTCGAACGGAGCGGCAAGAGTTGAAATGTTATAAAGTCTTAAGGTCATAAGGTCGTAAGGTCGTAAGGTCATAAGGTCGTAAAGGCGAAGTAACCAACAAACACCCGCGTAGAACGATATCAAACTGAAAGCTGAGAGCTGACAGCTGATAGCTTAATCGTGGCTAGTGGCTAGTGGTTAGCGGCTCGAAGAAAGAGTAGGACTCACTCGTGCTGAAAGTTTAACTGATGACTCCACACATTTGGGTAGAACGAGATCAAGCTGAAAGCTGATGGCTGACAGTTGTAGCTTAATCGTGGCTAGTGGCTAGTGGTTAGTGGCTCGAAGAAAGAGTAGGACTCACCCGGGCTGAAAGTTTAACTGATGACTCCACACATCCGGGTAGAACGAAATCAAGCTGAAAGCTGATGGCTGACAGCTGATAGCTTAATCGTGGCTAGTGGCTAGTGGTTAGTGGCTCGAAGAAAGAGTACGACTCACC
>JAEWCF010000013.1 GCA_023390775.1 Bacteroidota bacterium
GTATTGTCCCGATAGGTTTCAAGCAGCCGTTCCAGGTCTTTCAGGTCGTTGTGTGCGAATTTGAAGGCCCTGGCCGCCGATAGCCTGAGCCCGTCGCGGATGGAGGCATGGCAATACTCATCATAAAGCACGATCTCGCCCCGTTGCGGAATCGACGAAAACACGCCCAGATTGGCATCATACCCGGAATTAAAGATCAATGCCGAACCGGCTTCGTGCAATTGAGCCACGCGGGCTTCGGCAACGGCGTAAAGCGGATGATTTCCGGTAAGGAGGCGGCTGCCGGTCGAACCGTTACAGTGGTTGCCGGCTATTTCCGAGGTGCGTCGGTACAGACGTTCATCGTGAGCAAAACCAAGGTAATCATTCGATGAAAAATCGATCAGGTCCGTTCCCGGATTCAATTTCCGCAGAGCGCCCTGCTCCATCCGGGCTGCAAGCCTGGCCTGCATGGAATTTGGCAAATTAGGCATGGGCCGGACTTTTTTCGATCCATTTGCTTTGACCGCGCACCGTAGCATCCAGAATATCGATGTCAAGACGCGCCGCTACCTTGTGGGCGAGCTCGAAAGCCTGCTTTCGGTCGTCGAACTTATACATCTTGAAATGCCGGTTTCCCTCATACCACAGATTGACCTCGAAGACCTCGGGTTGTGCCGCAAATACGGAAACATATTCGAGTTTTGGAACCGAATTGCGCCGGCTGACGGCAATGGGCCCCACGCGGTATCGCGTAATGAGAAGGTCCTGGTCGGTATCGATCAGGATATCGGTCTCCATTGCATTGACCACGCCCATTCCGAAGAGGAAAACCATGTCATAGAGGGACCTGGCCACGCGGATTCCGGTTCCTTCGGTCGGAAAGAAGTAAACGGAAAGAATGTTATCGTACAGGTAATACAACAACAATGTGAAAAATATCGTTGAGAGAGCCAACTTCCACCAGGGGCGCTTTCCTTCCCTGATGATCAGCTCGAATTCGCTTTTTGCCATAAACAAATATATAAAAAGGATATGGCTAGGATCAGTCCGGTTTTTAGTTGTATTAAAATATTTTATTATCGATATTCAATAATTTTTATATTTGGAAAAATTTACAGACCATGAGAAAATTACAGATCCTGAAAACCTGCATTGACCTGATTTACTTTTTTGGCATTTTCACCCTGATTGGAATGTGCATCTTCGTGCCAATGGCCATCTTTGGCGAAGGCGATTTCCCGGTGACGGTGCGCGGCCAGGAGATTCAGGTCGTGGATTGGGGCACCAAATTGCTGCTCGCATTCATCCTCGCAAGCGCGATCACCTTTTTTTACGCAATCCTTCTGCTCCGGCGGACGCTGGAATTTTTCAGGAAGCGGGACGTGTTCAATCCGCAGGTGATTTCAAATTTGAACCGGATTGGCTGGTGCATCGTGGCTTCGGCATTGCTTACGGGGATCCCGATGCTGGCTTACAACGTGGTGAAGCGGCCCAAGACCGGATTTGAGATTTCGGCGGGGCTTGGAATGGATTCGTTCATGATGTCGGTGTCGCTGGGCCTCTTGTTTATGGTCATCGCCGAAGCATTCCGGATGGCCAAACAGCTTAAAGATGAAAACGAACTTGTAATCTGATGCCCATCATCCTGAATCTGGACGTGATGCTCGCACGGCGAAAGATGCGGTCCATTGAACTCGCAGACCGCATCGGCATAACCACGGCCAATCTTTCCATCCTCAAAACCGGTAAGGCCAAGGCGATTCGCTTTTCAACGCTTGAGGCTATTTGCGCGGTCCTGGATTGCCAACCCGGCGATATCCTCGAGTACAGGCCGGACGAGGATTCAAATTGATTTTTTTATATTGCGGAAACTTTGCGCACATGGATTCCCTTTGCAAAAATTGCGACGGCCCGATCCTGGAAGCACAACATTTTTGTTCTTCCTGCGGACAACCCGCGCAGATCCACCGATTTGGCGTGCATGACCTTACGCACGAGCTCATCCATTATTTCACCCATGCCGACAAAGGACTGTTCACCTTATTGCGCGACCTTACCCTGCGCGGGGGCGCGGTGGCGCGAGAGTTTTTGGATGGGCGTCGCAGGAAGCACTTCTCCCCGCTTAATTTTTACCTGATCGTCGCGGCTGTACTGGTTTTTGCGATGAGTTTCCAACCCGTTCCCGATGCTGCCAATGGTTTGCGGGACCATCCCGAAATCACGCGTATTGAAAACCCCGAACTACAGGCAATGGTAATGCGCCAACTTGAACGGCGGACCACGGCGATCCAAATGCTGAACCGGTACGCCAACCTGCTTGCCATGGCGGCGCTTCCGCTGACGGCCTTGGTCATGTGGCTGTTTTTCAGGAAACGCGGTTATACCTTTACCGAACATTTGGTGGCGGGCATGTACATGCTTGGGTTTTGCCTGTTGCTGTATGCGGTTGTCGTGGTGCCGGTCATCACGCTTGCCGACCTTCCGGACGATGCGGGCAAAGGCGTTCTTTTCCTTATCCAATTGATTTATTATACCGTTTTTTATATCGGGATGCTACGGTTGACGGGACTGTCCAAAGCACGGGCTTTCCTTGCGGCGGTGGTATCGCTAGTGATCTGGATCGTGGTTTCGGCGGGAGGGGTTTACCTGTATATCAAGAACGGATTTTTCGGATTGTCCTAAAGCGCAGCCCGGATGGAAGCGGCACCGCGGCGCGAACGCCGCCGGTACAGCGGACAGCCGGAAATGTCTGCCCAAAAAATATCAATATGAATTGCGCGAATTGCAACGAAAGACTTTTAACGCGGTACAGATACTGTCCTTCTTGCAGCCAGAAGGCTCATCTGGAGCGGTTGAGCCTGCAGGAGGTTGGGCATGAGGCCATCCATTATTTCACGCACGCCGACAAGAGCATTTTTAGCCTAGTCCGGAACCTTGCGACGCGCGGGGGACTTGTGGCGCGAGAGTATATTTTGGGGATGCGCAAAAAGCATTTTTCGCCGCTTAATTTCTTTTTGCTGGTGGCGGCTGGCTATCTCTTGGCGATGAATCTGGAGCAGGCACCGCCCACCCAGATTTTGAGGGAGCGGCCGGCGCTTTCGGCGTTGGAGAACGATCCGCGGAGGGATGACCTCGAGCGTTTTTATCATCGACAGGAGGTTGCGGTCAAATTCATGCAGGAGCGTTCCAACCTGATTGCCATAGTGACGATTCCCTTAACGGCCCTGATCTTTTTTGGGTTTTACCAAAGAAACCGGTTCAACTACACCGAACATCTCGTCGCCAACCTGTATATGGTTGGTTTTGCCACCCTGATTTACACCATTGTCATCGTGGCCAATACGGTGTTTCGAATTTCGGCCGGTTGGCTCGCGTTTGGACAAATCGCCTTTCAAACCCTTTACTACGCCTGGTTTTACTTTAGGTTCATGGAAAATGAGGGAAGGGCGAGGGCCGCCGTTTCGGCATTGTGCGCCACATTGGTTCCCGGCGCGATTGGCACTATCCTGATCCTGGTTTATACCTTTGAGCTCGTTCCTTTCTAACCCTTGAAAGCATAAAAAAACCCGGAAAATTCCGGGCTTCTTATAAAATATCCAAATCGTTAGTCTACCAAAACGATGACCTTGTTGTGGTTCATCTCGATCGTTCCCGAATTGATGGGCAAGGTGTAGGTCTTCTCATCGACCTTGGTGAACTTGGAAGCGGTCTCCTTGCTGAAGTTGAATCCGTTGGCCGCAATCTTCACGACGCCTTCCTTGAGGATCGAAACGATGGGCGCGTGGTGGTCCAATAGCTGGAAGCTTCCGTCAACGCCCGGCAGGGTTACCGAAGTAACATCGCCTTTAAACAAAGTGGCTTCGGGGGAAACGATTTCTAATGTCATATTTTTAGTGGTTAGTGGCTAGTGGCTGGTGGCTAGAATACTAGCAACAAGACACTATCTCCAATTAACTATTACGCTTCGGCGAGCATTTTCTGTCCTGCCTCGATCGCATCCTCGATGGTTCCCTTCAGGTTGAACGCAGCCTCCGGAAGGTGGTCGAGTTCGCCGTCGATGATCATGTTGAAGCCTTTGATGGTGTCCTTGATGTCAACCAGTACGCCGGGGATTCCGGTGAACTGCTCGGCCACGTGGAACGGCTGCGAAAGGAAACGCTGGACGCGGCGTGCACGTGATACGGCCAATTTGTCCTCTTCTGAAAGTTCTTCCATACCGAGGATCGCGATGATGTCCTGCAACTGCTTGTACTTTTGCAGGATCTCCTTCACACGCTGGGCGCAGTTGTAATGGTCGGCGCCGAGGATTTCCGGAGTAAGGATACGCGAGGTGGAATCCAGCGGGTCAACCGCAGGGTAGATACCAAGCTCGGCGATCTTACGCGAAAGTACCGTGGTGGCGTCAAGGTGGGCAAACGTGGTTGCCGGTGCCGGGTCGGTCAAGTCATCCGCAGGCACGTAAACCGCCTGTACCGATGTGATCGATCCCTTATTGGTTGAGGTGATACGCTCCTGCATCGCACCCATCTCGGTGGCAAGCGTCGGCTGGTAACCTACCGCCGATGGCATACGCCCGAGAAGTGCCGATACCTCAGAACCCGCCTGCGTGAATCGGAAAATGTTGTCAACAAAGAAAAGTACGTCCTTGCCCTGGTCAGAACCCGCTCCGTCACGGAAGTATTCCGCAATCGAAAGTCCCGAAAGCGCCACGCGTGCACGTGCTCCCGGCGGCTCGTTCATCTGACCGAAAACGAAGGTCGCCTTTGAATCGCGAAGGCCGGCCTTGTCCACCTTTGAAAGGTCCCATCCGCCTGCTTCCATCGAGTGCATGAATTCGTCGCCGTATTTGATGATGCCCGACTCGAGCATTTCGCGCAGAAGGTCATTTCCTTCACGTGTCCTCTCGCCTACTCCTGCGAATACCGAAAGTCCTCCGTGCCCCTTTGCAATGTTGTTGATGAGTTCCTGGATGAGTACGGTCTTGCCTACACCCGCTCCACCAAAGAGCCCGATCTTTCCTCCCTTTGCATAAGGCTCGATAAGGTCGATTACCTTGATACCGGTGAAAAGAACTTCTGATGACGTGGAAAGGTCTTCGAATTTTGGCGCCTGGCGGTGGATCGACATTCCGTTCGCACCGTCTTTTGGCAGGTCGCCAAGCCCGTCGATAGCGTCACCGATCACGTTGAAAAGGCGTCCGTAAACATCGGCACCGATTGGCATCTGGATAGGCGCTCCGGTAGCAACAACTTCGTATCCGCGGCTGAGTCCGTCGGTGGAATCCATCGAGATCGTACGCACGGTGTTCTCACCAATGTGCGACTGCACCTCGAGGACCAGCAGGGTGCCGTCCTTTTTGGTGATCTGTAGCGAATCGTAAATTTTAGGAAGCTCGACATCCTTGCCGCTGAAAACCACGTCCACGACCGGTCCGATAATCTGCGCAACTTTTCCTGTAACCTGTGACATTGCTTATCTAATTTATAGCGTTTTAAACATTCTGGCAAAAGGTCTTAACCACGAAAGTTAACGGCCTTATTTTCGGGTGCAAAGGTAGTTTTTTATAATCACAAAGCAATAATGAAATGCTAAAAAAAGTCAAATGTCGAACGTCGAACGTCGAACGTCGAACGTCGAATGTCGAATGTCGAATGTCAAATGTCGAACGAACCAAACATGGGGCGGTGTCGATTTTTGGAGATAGAGCACGGACGGTTGTCGGTTGACGGTCCCATTACCCAAAACTCATAACTGCAAGGGGCACAGGGGCACAGGGGCACGGACGGTTTACAGATGACAGTTTACAGTTGACGGTTAATAGTCCGATTACCCAAAACTCATAACTCAAAACTCATAACTCAAAACCAATTAGGGCGTTCCGGCGCAACAACCTCCGCGGTTCACCCAGGCATCCTCCGCGCCGTCGGGCTGTCCGCTATAGCTTTTGAGGCCAGGAAGGTTTTACCCGAAGCACGGCCGACTCGAATGGACAACAAAATAAAACCTTCGAGGCACTGCAAAAGGCTGCCGCTTCCATCCCTAACGCAAAAGTGACGAATGTCGAATGTCAAATGTCCAACGAAAGCAGCCGGAACATTTGTGCAACCTGGCGAGTTCGGGTTTAATCAAATTGACGACTGATGACTGATGACTGACGACCTTTATAGTGGCTAGTAGCTAGTGGCTTGTGGCTAGGAGAAAAAAGTACCGTTCATCCGGGCTGACCGCAATCAAGCTGACCCCTGATAGCTGATAGCTTGAAATACTGACGACTGACGACTGACGACCTTTATAG
>JAEWCF010000038.1 GCA_023390775.1 Bacteroidota bacterium
ACATAAAAAGCCCCCGCATTTACCAAACGCCTGCCTCCCTTCCCCGGTACCAAAAAAAAAAAAAAACCGCCCCTTTTGGGACGGCCTCGAAGATAAAGTTTTTTTCAATCGCTTAATAAACCTTGCCGAATTTGCGGGCTTCTTCCTTGGCTTTCGGGATCAGGTTCTTGATGTTGTTCATGCGCGTCTTGTCGGACGGGTGCGTGCTCAGGATTTCAGGCGGCGCTCCTCCCCCGGCCTTTGCCGACATCCTTTGCCAGAAACCAAGCGCGTTTTCGGGGTTATAACCGGCAATGGCCATCAGCGTTAGGCCGATCATGTCGGCTTCGCTTTCGTGATTGCGGCTAAATGGAAGCATCAAACCTACGGTGGATCCAATCCCGAAGTACTGCTGCCACATCTGCTGGCGTTCGGCGCTCTGGTTACCTGTTGCCAGGGCTACCCCCACGGCGCCGAGTTGTTGCAACTGCGAGGCGCTCATGCGTTGGGCACCGTGATTGGCGAGGGCGTGCGCGACTTCGTGCCCCATAACCGTCGCAAGGCCGGCTTCATTTTGGGCAACGGGCATCAGTCCGGAATAAACCACGATCTTGCCGCCGGGCATGCACCATGCATTGACGGCCTTGTCCTCGATCAATTTATATTCCCACTGGTATCCCTTTAGATAATCGGAATATCCTTTGGAGGCCAGGTAGGTTTCGGCAGCCTTGCGGATTTTGTTGCCGACGTTCTCCACTTCGCGTGCATCGGCAGTACCGGTGATCACCTTGTTCTCCTTCAGGAATTGGTTGTATTGCTGAAAAGCCGAAGGGAACAGTTGCTCGTTGGAAACGAAGTTCAGGTTGTTCTTGCCCGTGAAGGGATTCTTGGTTGTACATGCAATCGCCAAAAACAGCGCGCATGTGGCGGGGAATAAGATGCGTTTTTTCATCTGTCAGGTTTTTTAACAAGTATAAAAATACAAAAAGGGGCATCGGTGCAATTTATATCAAACGGCAAAAAAGTTCAATAATTCGCACGCAGAAGCGCCCTTCAACAAACTTGCCAAAGTATGGGTGAGCCTTCAGATGAGAAAGTCGATGATTATAAGGTCGCGGCATCGGCCAGGATCCGCAGGTCGTCGAAATTGCGGTCCACGGTCAAATATCCATCGGCCTGATACTGCGAAAGGTCTATCTCTAAATTGTTTACTCTGATTCCCAAAATCGGAAACGGCAAACCGTGCAAATGGATTCGGTACCGGGTATATGTGGGTTCGAAGTTGCCTTCGCGGTGCTGTTGCACGGACAATTCCGCCGCAGAACCCGCCACCTTGAACGTGGAAAGGCTGAACCTGCCCTTGTTGTAGTCGTATCCGTCCTGGGCATCCTCGTACAAAATCGATTTCTCCTTGCCGGGCTTGAAATAGATATCGAGGGTAATTTCATCTATGGTCTTTTCACCGACGAATTGTTGGACCGGATATTTCGGGATCACCGCGCCTTCCTTGATGAAGATCGGGATTTGGTCATAATCGCATGCGACCCACACTTCCCTTTTGCCCTCGACCACTTCGCCCGTCCAGTGGTTGTACCAGTTTCCGGCGGGAAGATACATCCTGCGCCCCACCGAATTGGGCTCGAGGATCGGACAGACCAGGATGTGGTTGCCGAAAATGAACTCGTCGGTCCGGTAGTGTGTCTGGGTGTCATTTTGATCGAAATACACCAGCGGCTTCAGCATCGGCACGCCCTGATTGACGTACTGCCAGAACATCGTGTAGAGATAGGGCAGCAACTGGTACCGAAGCGAAACGAATTTGCGGGTGATGTCGATGACCTGCGGATCGAACGACCAGGGTTCCTGATCGCCGTGGTCCCCACTGGAATGCGTCCTGCAAAACGGATGGAACACGCCCAGCTGGATCCAGCGCGCGTAGAGTTCGCCCGAAGGCTGTTCGGCAAACCCGCCGATATCGGAACCCGTGAAACCCATCCCCGAGAGCGACATCCGTTGCATCTGGATATTCGCGATCCAAAGGTGTTCCCAGGTCGCGACATTGTCGCCCGTCCAGCTCGAGGTGTAACGCTGCGCCCCCGAATACGCCGAACGCGTGATGATGAAGGGACGTTTCGGATACGCGAAACGCTTGACGCCCTCGTAGGTGGCCCGGGCCATCTGGGTGCCGTAGATATTGTGCGCCTTGCGGTGGCTGCACGGATTGCCGTCGTAGTCATGGCGGACATCCATCGGGAAGGTCTTGTCCGGAACCTCCATCACGGCGGGTTCGTTCATGTCGTTCCAGACACCCTTGACACCGATCTCCGAAATCAGTTCCTTGAAAAGGCCTGCCCACCACTCGCGGACCGCCGGATTTGTGTAATCGGGGAAATTGCATTCGCCCGGCCAAACCTTGCCTTTCATATATGGGCCGTCGGCGCGCTTGCAGAAATAATCGTTTTCGATAGCCTCCTTGTAGACCCAGTAATCCTTGTCGATCTTGATTCCCGGATCGATGATCACGACGGTCTTGAATCCGTCGGCGGCGAGGTCCGATACCATCTTTTTGGGCTCCGGGAAATAGTCCCGGTTCCAGGTAAAACACCTGAACCCGTCCATGTAATCGATGTCGAGGTAGATCGCGTCGCAGGGGATCTGCAGCTCCCTGAATTTTGCGGCGACTTCCCTTACTTTCGCTTCGGGATAATAGCTCCATTTGCACTGATGGTAGCCGAGCGCCCAGAGCGGAGGGAGTTCAGGTTTGCCGGTAAGGTCGGTATAAGTGGTGACCACCTCCTGCATCTGCGGGCCGTAAATGAAGTAGTAGTTCATTTCGCCCCCGTCGGCCCAAAAACTGGCAACATTGCGCCGCTCATGGCCGAAGTCAAAAAACGACCGGAAGGTATTGTCAAAGAAAATCCCGTAAGCCGCCTGGGCATGCAGGCCAATGTAAAACGGGACCACCTTATATAACGGTTCCTGGTCCTTTTGGAAGGCATATTGGTCAGTGGCCCAATTTTCAAGCCTTTTGCCCTTGAGGTTCAGGTGTGTGGCCTTGTCACCGAGCCCGTAAAAACTTTCCCCTTCCTTGGCGGCCTTGCTCATCTTGACGATGTTTCCGCCGTAATGGTAGCTCTCTTCCCAATGAAATCCCAGTTCGTCCTCGAGCAGGCTGTTGCCGGCAATGTCAAAGATGCCGACGCGCATGTCCCGGCGGTCTACGCGGCAGATGACCTTACTGGTGGTAATGGTGAAATGGGTTTCGGATTCGCCCATTTCGAGGTGATTGTATCCGTGGGTCTGCAAAGGATCGATCGCATAGGAAAAGTCGCGGGAAAAATAGCCCTTGGTGGTATAGCGAAAACGGAGCAGGCTGTCGCGCAACACCGTGACCCGAAGGATGACGCTGTTGTCGGAATGGAAGTCGATGCTGTCGGTCTCTCTTGTAGAATGGGTAATGGCCGAGGGGAACAAATCGCCCTTGAATTCCAATTCGGTATTGGTGATCATGCGCAGGATTTAGGCTGCCAAACTTACAAAACAATGGCCGCGGAGTCAAAAATCGGGGCGGTTTTCTACGCAAACGTTGTAGTTGGAAACGGAGGATTCCGGCGGAAAAATGGCCGTTGGAACGAGGTGGCGGGCCGAAACTTCGCGGTGGGTGGGCACGCCGGCGCGCAAAGCCTCAACCTCCATTTTTTTTACCTGCCCGGTCCGAGGATCGTGACACCCAAGGGAGGGAGCGTGAGCGCAATTGAATGCGCCCGACCCTGCCACGGAATCGGGTCCGGTTTGAAAGTTCCCGCATTCAGGACGCCGCTCCCGCCGTAGGACAGGTCGTCGGAATTGAAGACTTCCCGCAGTTTTCCTTTTCCCGGAACACCGATACGGTAATTTTCCCGCACCACCGGGGTCATGTTGCACGCTACCACGAGATAATCCTTTTCTGCCGAACCTCTCCGGACGAACGAAATCACGGCATTCCCGCTATCGGAATAGTTGATCCATTCAAAGCCCTCGGCACTGAACTGTTTCTCGTAAAGGGCGGGTGAGTTTTTGTAGAGCGCGTTGAGCCCCGCAACAAGCCGCAATATTCCGGAGTGGCTCTCGTACTGGAGAAGGTGCCAGTCCAGCGAGCCGTCAAATTTCCATTCCTCTGCCTGCCCGAACTCGCCTCCCTGAAAAAGCAATTTCGCACCGGGATGCGTGAACATGCAGGCATAAAGGAGCCGCAGATTGGCGAACCTTTGCCACTGGTCGCCCGGCATCCTGCCCAAAATGGATTTTTTTCCGTAAACGACCTCGTCGTGCGAAAGCGGAAGCATGAAGTTTTCGGTGAAGGCATAGGTCAGGGAAAAAGTCACGTCATTCTGGTGGTAGCCGCGGTAAATCGGATCTTTCTTGAAGTATTCCAGTGTATCGTGCATCCATCCCATCATCCATTTCATCCCAAACCCGAGTCCGCCGATATACGTGGGCCGCGAGACCATCGGGAACGAAGTGCTTTCCTCGGCAATGGTCTGGACCCCGTCAAAATTGGCATACACCGCTTCGTTGAAATCCTTCAGGAATGCGATGGTGTCCAGGTTTTCACGGCCGCCGTGCACGTTGGGCTCCCACTCGCCTTCCTTTCGGGAATAATCCAAATACAGCATGGAGGCGACGGCATCCACGCGCAGGCCATCGATATGGTAGTGTTGCAACCAGAAAATGGCGTTGCTGATCAGGAATGAACGCACTTCGGCCCGGCCATAATTGAATATCAGGCTTTTCCAATCAGGGTGGTATCCTTTCCGGATGTCGGGATGTTCGTATAGATGCGATCCGTCAAAAAGTCCCAGGCCGTGGTCGTCGGCAGGGAAATGCGATGGCACCCAATCCAGGATCACCCCGATGCCCGCCTGATGGAACCGATCCACCAGTTGCATGAATTCCTGCGGCGTGCCAAACCGTGAGGTCGGAGCGAAATAACCCGTGATCTGGTAACCCCACGAGGGATCGTACGGGTATTCCATGACGGGCATGAATTCCACATGCGTAAATCCGGCCCTGCTAACGTAAGGAACAAGTTCTTCGGCCAGTTCGGGATAGGTCATGAACCTGTTCCCATCCTTGCGTTTCCACGATCCCAGATGCACCTCGTAAACCGAAAAAGGCCGGTCCAGCCGGTTGATCTCCTTACGGGAACGCATCCAGCTCTCGTCTTCCCATTTATGCGAAAGGTCCCAAACCACCGAGGCGGTTTTGGGAGGATGCTCGCAAAATCTTGCGAACGGATCTGCCTTTTCGCGGATAACGTCGTCCACCCCCGATTGGATCCGGTACTTGTAAAGCGTACCGTTGCCGAGCCCGGGAATGAAGCCTTCCCATATCCCCGAACCGTCCCAGCGAACCGACAGCGGATGCTCACCCTGGATCCAGAAGTTAAAATCGCCCACCACCGAGACCGCCTTTGCCGCCGGGGCCCAAACCGCGAAATAGACGCCCTTTGCGCCGTTGATTTCGGTAAGGTGCGCCCCCAGTTTCTCGTGAAGCTGGAAGTGCTTGCCCGATTTGAAAAGCGAAATGTCGAATTCTGTCAGAAAGGAATGTGGAACAACATTATCCATGGGAGGGTTTCTTGATGTATTTGTGAATGATCCAACCGCAGAGGGCAATGCCCGAAACTATCGATGCACTGACGGGATCGCTGACCGTGAACCCGATGAAGAGCGCAATCGTCACCGCCAGGGCCAAATAGGTCGTAAACGGATAGCCGACGGCGCGGTAAGGCCTGGGCAGTTCAGGCTCGATTTTGCGGAGCCTGATGAGCGATGCGAAGGCGAACCCCATCACGATGGTCATCATGAAGGCCCCCAAGGCGAACATCGCCTCAAAAGAGCTGAAAACAATGAGCAGCGCCGCAAATGAAACGCATGCGAAAAGCGAAATGTAAGGCGTGCCTCCGCGGTTTATTTTGGTGCCCTGCCTGAAAAAATACCCGTCCCGGCTGAGGCCAAACAGGATGCGCGAGGGAATCATCATGTAGGCATTGAGGATGCTCAAAAGCGAAAAAATGGCAACGGCGGTCATCAAATCGGCGCCGAGATCGCCAAAGGCCACGGCGGCGGCATCCGATGCGGCCAGCGGGGAACGCGCGATGGACTCTACCGGAAGCACGTACAGGATGGCGGCGTTTATCAGGACATAGGTGACGCAGACCATGAGCGCCCCGAACATATACGATTTGGGGATGTTGCGGCCGGGATCGGTGTCTTCCTCGGCGAAAAAGGAAACGGACATAGAGCCGTCATAGGCGCCCACGATGAGCTGTATCGACTGGAAGAGCACGATGAGAAGTGATCCCTGTACCAACGGCTTTGAATTGACGGCGGAATCAATTTCGGAAGGCCCGATCGCAAAACAGCCTACGATAAGAACCAGGAAAAGCAACAGTTTGAGCGCGCTCGTGATTTTTTGCGTGAAACTTCCCGTGCGGATTCCGGGCAGGTTGATCAGGGCAAACAGGGCCAGCATTGCAAGGGCGAGCCCGGTCTGATAGGCTTTGTAGGCCGGGAACATCAACAGGACGTATTCGGCGAGGACGATGCAGAAATAGGCGGGCGCCATCGCGTTGCTGATGAAATCGAACCAGCCGGTGATCATGCCCGCGTACGGACCAAATGCCCTGCCAATGTAATTGTAGGCCCCGCCGGCCTTGGGAAGCATGGTGGTGAGTTCGGCGTAGGAGGATGCCGAGAGGATGATGTACAGCCCGATGAGCGCCCAAGCCACGATTATCAACGTAGCATTGGGAATGAGCGCGGCAATGCTTCCCGGTGCCCGCAAGATTCCCACTCCGATCGTGCTGCCTACCACGACGGCGACCCCGAAGGCCACGCCCAGCACTTTGCGGAGATGATGGTTTGCGGCCTGGTCCATGACTGGGATAAAGGTTTAATGGTTAATTGAATGCCCTAGCCCCGACAGAGCCGGCATCCTTTGCGAGGCACGAGCAAAGATACAGGCGAAGGCGGGAAACAGCTCCAAACATTACGCTCCATTCGTATCGAATTCCATGATGCTGGCGATGCCGGTAAGCGGGATCACCGCCCAACGCGGGCGTGAATTGAGTTCGTATCCAAGTTCGTATACCGCTTTCTCCAACAGGCAGTAGCGCAACAAAAAATCAATCTCCTTGCGGTAGCCGATGTTCAGGTTTCCCGACTGCGCGACCTCCTCATAGCAGTGCAGGAAAACACCGACGAAATATCGGTACAGGATCTCGCCCGCATTAAAGAGTTCCTGCTGCGGATGCGGATACTTGTCCTTGTTGTTGAAAAGCGTCGCATAAATCGCATAGTGAAAACTCCTGAACATCCCCGCGACATCCTTGAGCGGGGGTTGCTTGACCTTTCGGTCGCGGATGGTGCTCTCCGGTTCGCCCTCAAAATCGAGGATCACGAAGTCGTCGCCGCTGACCAGGACCTGCCCGAGGTGATAGTCCCCATGGATGCGGATGCGTTCGCTTTTCATCCGGGTCCAGTCAAAATCCAGGAAGACATTCCGGATGGCCTTTTTGTTGTCCAGGAAGGAATTGGCAAGTTCGAGCGCAAGCCCGTCGAGTTTGTGCAGGTTGTTCTCCAGGATGTTGAGCCGGTTCTGGAACTGATAGGTCAATCGGTTCTTTAGCCACACGGTATAATCGCCATTGTAGGTCGTGGGGGTGAATGCGGTCTGGTAAATGTCGCTTCCCAGCGCGATGTGCATTTCGGCGGTGCGTTTGGCCAGTGTCTGAATCCGCAGGAATACCGAGAGGCCGGCCCAATCGATTATCTCGTGCGGCACGTCCTTGATGGGGAGCCTTTTGAACAGCTCCACCCTGGGCAATCGGGCGGGGACAATTTTTTTCAACGAAAGGTTCGCGAATATCCGGTCACATTCGCCGAGCATGTACTGCCAGGCATCGCCCTGGTTGGGGACGAGTTCCTGCATCAGCGCGAGCGTGATATCCTCCTCGCCCAGGTTGACATTGATGCTTCCCATATAGGCGGGGCTCTGCGTAAAATGCCCCTCGGTCAAAAAGCGGCTGATCTCATAATCCGGATTGGTGGAAATGTAGATGCGCCGGAAAACCTTGAGCACGTATTTCTCGTTGTACACGATGGACGTGTTGCTTTGTTCGACTCCCATGAATCGGGAAGATTCGTACGCCACGTTGCGCAGTCCTTCTCCGTGGTGGAACCGGACCTTTGAACCGGGAGTGCGCTCGTTTGCCAGCATTCTTTCAAACATCAGCCTTCGGAAATCTTCCTGGTGAAGCGCATCGACGAGATAACCCTGCACGCCGTTGAGGGTGACCGCGGCGATGATGGTCTCGGTGTCGAGTTCCTCCCGCGCCATGAAGGCGACCGGCATGAAGTAATTCTGATAGAACGCCTCCTTGTAATTGACCTCGAGCAAAACGCCGTAATAATTGTTGTGCTGCGATGCGATCCTGAAATGGTCCTGTACCTCGATGTATTTCAAGGTGCTGGATTTGCCCCCGTACCAACGCTTTTTGACAATGTACCGCTCAAGGATATCGGCCGCGAAATCCTTCAGGAAATCGGGGTCGTCAAAGGCGTTTTCCCAACCCGTATTGAAGACAAAGGGCGTCGGAAAGGATTCTTTCAGGGCTTGATTCATCCTTTTGTGATTTTAAAAAGGTGAAATGGCAGGGCCGGATGGAGTTCGACAAAATTCCATTCCTTGTCCCACAGATAGCTGTTGCCGGTGATCTCGTCGAAAACTTTTACGGGACCATGGCCGATATGCTCAACCGGTAGCCTTACCATGCACTGGCGCGGATAGTAAGGGTCGAGCGAGGCGATGAGCAAGGTTTCGTCGGTTCGGGCGTCGTCAAATTTATAATAGGCGATCACCTGGTCGTTGTCGGCATCGCAAAACTCGATGTTGTTGGTTTGCCGGAGCGACGCGTGTTTATGCCTCGAATGGTTGATCTTTGTGATGATCGCGGTGAGTTTGTTCTGCTTCTCCCAATCCCAGTGCCTGACCTCATATTTCTCCGAATCGAGGTATTCCTCCTTGCCGGGAAGCGCGTCGGCCGCCATGAACTCGAAAACGGGCCCGTAAATGCCCACATTCGAACTCAGGGTCGCCGCCAGGAAATACCGTTGCAGATGGATCGCCTCGTTTCCGCTCTGAAGCGCATAAGGGTTGATATCCGGCGTATTGGGCCAGAAATTGGGGCGATAATACTCTTTTTGATCGGATTGGGTTAGTTCGTTTACATAATCGATGAGTTCCTGTTTGGAGTTTCGCCAGGTAAAATAAGTATAGGATTGCGTGAAGCCCTGCCGCGCGAGTTCCTGCATGATTTTGGGTCGCGTGAAGGCTTCCGAAAGAAACAGCACGTCCGGATACTTCTTTTTAATTTCCGAAATCAGCCAACCCCAAAAATAGAACGGCTTGGTGTGCGGATTGTCCACCCTGAACACCCGGATCGCGCACTCTCGCACCCAGAACATGGCCACATCCAAAAGTTCCTTCCAGAGGTTGTGCCAGTCGTCGGTTTCGAAATAGATGGGCAGGATGTCCTGATACTTTTTGGGCGGGTTCTCGGCATATTGAACGGTTCCGTCGGGCCTCCACTTAAACCATTGCGGATACTCCTTCACATACGGATGATCGGGAGCGGCCTGCAGCGCAAAGTCCATGGCGATCTCGATGCCCGCCGCTTTGGCTTTCCTGACAAGCGACTTGAAGTCATCGATTGTACCCAGCTCAGGATGAATGGCTTTGTGCCCGCCATGTCTCGAACCGATGCCCCATGGCGAACCCACGTCTCCCTCTTGGGCGGACGTGGCATTATTCCGGCCCTTGCGGTTCACCTCCCCTATGGGATGCACCGGCGGAAAATACAAGGTATCGAAACCCATTGCGGCGATGCGCGGCAGCAGTTTCTCACAATCCTTGAAGGTGCCGTGCTTTCCCTGGGTCCTTGATGCCGACCGCGGAAAGAATTCATACCAGGTGCTGAACAACGCCTTTTGCCGGTCTACATAAACGCGGTATTCCGGGGACCGGTTCTCGATCAGGCGCTGCGGATAGCGGGCCAGGACTTCATGCAGGCGGTCCGAAGTTGCCTCGGCCACCGCATCATCATATGCCTTGGCCGATTTGAAGGAGTCTTGAACGCTTTCAAGGTATTTTTTGTCCTCTGCCGATGCCGTTTTCAGGATTTCGGCGACATACTGGGCGCCCTCAAGCAATTCCGAGGCGACGTTTTGCCCGGCCTCGATCTTTCGGCGGGTGCCGTGCTGCCAGTTGAGCGCATAGTCAACCCATCCTTCAACCAAATACGTGTAATAGCCCTGTTTATCAACGTTAAAAGTTCCGGACCACGAATCGTTCCCGACGTCCTTCATTGGCGCCTCAAACCATTGCTTTTCAGATTCATGACGATACAGGATGCGGCATCGGATGATGTCGTGGCCATCTGCCAGGACATCGGCGGTCACCGTCACCGATTGGCCTACCACGCGTTTGATAAAATAGGCGCCCCCTTCCAATTGCGGAGAGACATTTTGGACGACAATACGCGTCTGGTTCTGCATTTTAAGCAATTTTTAAGAATTCTAAATTTAATAAAAATTGCACAATGCGATACCTTGCGGTAAATTTTAGCTAAATGTCAAAGAATCGCGCAAAACCGCACCGCTCTTTGAAAATTCCCAAAGCAATCTTACTGCTCGCCTCAATTTTGCAGGTTTTGTCGCCCAGGCTTGCCATGCGGTTCGCGGCCAGGCTTTTCACCACGCCGATTCGCCACGCCACGCCAAGGCGGGAACTGGCCATGGAACGGGAATCGGTACAGGAAAAGTTTCGGGTAGAGGCGCTCAGGACCGAAATCCAGGTGTATCGTTACGGAAAGGGCCCCGCAGTTCTGCTGGTCCACGGTTGGTCCGGCCGCGGGACCCAACTTGTAAAATTCGCCGAGGCCCTGGCAAATGAGGGCTTCTCGACCATCAGTTTCGACGCGCCCGCCCACGGGAAATCGGCGGGAAAAACGGCGATCATGCCGCAATTTATCGCCTGTGTGATGGAACTTGAAAAAAAGTACGGCCCGTTTGAGGCCGCGATCGGCCATTCGTTGGGCGGGATGACGCTGCTCAACGCGGCGCGGTTGGGGTTGAAGGTCAAGAGCCTGGTGGTGATCGGGAGCGGCGATATCATCAAGGACATCATCGACGAATTTGTCCGTCTTCTCAGGCTCAAGCCCCGAATTGCCGACCTGATGCGACTTCACTTTGAAAAATCATCCCCCGAAACCATGGACAGCTATTCCTCGTATAAAGCTGCATCGGCAATAGAGCTTCCCGTGCTGGTCATCCACGATGAGAATGATCGGGAAGTGCACGTGAATTGCGCGCGCCACATCGCGTCCCATCTGAAAAATGGTGACCTGATGCTCACAAAAGGCCTCGGCCACCGCAAGATTTTGGGCAATGCCGCCGTTATCGAAAGATCGGTGCAACACATTAAAAGCAACCTATGAAATTCCTCGTCGCATTATTCGCCCTTGTCAACCTGTCGGCATGCCAGGGCCAGCCAGAAATCAAACCTTCTTCCAACCCCCCCCTCACGGTCGTCAGGACCGATGCCGAATGGAAACGGACCCTGACCGCCGAGGAATACCATGTCCTGCGCGAAAAGGGAACGGAGCGGCCCTTCACGGGGGAATACGACGATCACTTTGAAAAGGGCCATTATGCGTGCAGGGCATGCGGCCAAAAGCTGTTTGAATCCCAAAACAAGTTTGCGTCCGGCTGCGGCTGGCCATCATTTGACCAGGCGATCCGGGGAACGGTCAATTACACCGCCGACTCCTCGCTTGGCATGGAGCGCATTGAAGTTACCTGCAGCTCGTGCGGCGGGCACCTCGGGCATGTATTTGACGATGGGCCAAAAAAGACTACCGGTCAGCGGTACTGCATGAATTCGGTATCGCTCAAATTCGTCCCCGAAGAGTGATTTGGGCGTGTCCCGCGCGGATGGATCTCCAGGCAATGTGAAGATCGCGAACGCGGGCCGCGCTGTCCGCTTCAAGTCCTCGCCAAAGCTGCGGGCTTTCCGCTGCCATCGCTCACGCGGGCTTCCGGTTAATTTTTGTAACTTGAAATAAAAAATCATGAAATACGCCATAGAAAGATCGGAGGAGGAGTGGAAACAGCTCCTCGGCCCTGAAAAGTACCGCATCCTGCGCGGCAAGGGAACCGAATTCGCGCATTCCGGCGCATATAACCTTCACTTCGACAAGGGAACGTACGTTTGCGGGGCGTGCGGTGAACCGCTCTTTGAAAGCGATTCAAAATTCAACTCGCACTGTGGATGGCCGTCTTTTGATGAATCGATACCCGGAAAAGTCGAATATGCAAAAGATACCTCGCATGGCATGTTGCGCACCGAAATCCTCTGTGCCACCTGCGGCAGCCATCTTGGACACGTCTTCGACGACGGCCCCACGCCCACCGGCCAACGGTATTGCGTCAACAGCCTCTCAATCGACTTCAAAAAATGATTACCTCCGAATGGGAAAAGCCGTTTAGGAAGTTGATCAAAAAGTACGGCAACCGCGCTCATCCGCTCGAATACGGCAACATTTACCAGCTTTTGGTCATGGTAGTCCTTTCGGCTCAGGATTCCGATGCCAACATCAACCGCGTTGCTCCTGCCCTTTTTGAACAATTCCCCAATATGGAATCACTTGCGGCGTCAAATGCCGATGCGGTCATTCCTTTTGTTTCCAAGGTCCGGGGACACTGCAAGAAAGTCGCCTGGCTGCTGGACATCGCATCGACGGTCAAATCAGATGCCGGCATTCCGCTCGATATGGATGGTTTGGTCAAATTAAAGGGTATAGGCCGAAAATCGGCTAATGTGATTATGCGCGAAGCCGGCGCCAAACCACAGGGAATAATGGTGGACCTGCACGTGCTGCGCGTGATCGCCCGCGTGGGAATTTCGTCTGCCGAAACCGGAGACAAAATGGAACAGGACCTGATGGATTCCTTCCCGAAATCCATGTGGAAGGATCTCGGAATGTCGGTGTCCTATCTGGGACGCGAAATCTGCAGGCCCACAAACCCCCATCACGACGAATGCGTGATGAACAAGGTTTGCTGTTTCTGCCTTGAAAAATCGCAGGCTATTCGCCCATCGACTTGATGATCGAAGTTCCGCTTGCCGTGGTGATCCTGATAAAGTACAGCTGTCCGGTCACCGGCGTAAACCCCGATTGGAATTCGTACAGCCCTTGCGGGGAAACCTCGCCGGTTTTTTCGCTCATCAGCCTGCCAAGCACGTCATAGACCTGGATTTTGACGCTGCCCTGATAACTGTCGGTGAATGAAATGTTGATCTTGTCCTTAAAAGGATTCGGCGATGCAAGCACATTGATTGCAGATGCGCGGCCGTCGTTCATCGGGCATTCGGACTGATTCAATTCCTCAAGAGAGGAAGCCAGGGAATTGACGGTGTTGCCGTTTGATGCAAAGGCCTGGTTTACGGCCGTAACCAACGACTGCACCGAATGACCGTAGGGCAATGGATAATCCACTTCTTCGCTGCAGATATTGAGCAATGCCGTAACCGCCTGCCTGGCCAGGTTTTGTGGTCCGTTTCCTTTCAAGCTCAAAACCTGCATCAAATTCTTGTTCTTGAGCGGCTGCGGTACATTAAAAATAGCCGAAACGTTGGTTGCCGGCGAGTACGCGGTGCACCATTGCGAAGGATTTTCTTTCCAGTAGGCGGCGGCGCAACCTTGGTCGGCAGCAGAACAATCCCCGACCGTGATCGTGGCAAAACTTGAATCGTTTCCGCACATGCCGGCTCCGACGGCCATCCGGTAGCGGAAAACGCTGGTAGTTGTCCCCGCGTCGATGGTAAAAATACCCGTAAGCGGATCAAGCGTTCCACCTGTCCCGGAAATCCTCGTCCAGAGCGGATTGTCCATCTGTTCCCCGCTGATGATATCATGCAGGTTATAAGTACCGGTCGTTCCGGCGCATACGGTCATTTCACCATCGGCGCCTGCTCCAGGCACCGGCCTCTGGGCACGATAGACATTGAATGTGCAGGTAAACATACCGCATCCGCCCTGGGTGGTGTAAACAAAGGTGCTGGACGTGGCTTCGCCCGTGCAATCAAATGTTCCGGCGGCCGCATCAAATATGCCACCCGTTCCGGCTGTCCTGGTCCAGGTTCCGCCTCCCTGCTGCCCGGCGACGGTGAGTAATATTTCTTCATTGAGATTGAACATGGCCGAATCCCCCTGACAGGAATGTCCGGCACGGTCATCCGAAGCGTCGCCCGTGACGAATGTCAGCGTGACGGTTGAAGTGGCATTGCCGCACGTTGGATCTTCAGAGAAATAGTAGCTGAACATAAAAATTCCCTGCGTTTGTGCATCGGGTGTGAAGATTCCCAATTCTGCGTCAAAGGCGCCGCCGCTGCCGTACGCGGTCATCCACCATGAACCGCCCTGGGATTCGCCGGTGATCATATCGGCGATGGCAATGGGCCCGGATGCGCCGCAAATTACCTGCGAACCGCCGGTACCCGCGCATCCGTCAACCGTTTGGGCAAAGGCGGGAATAGTGATGGAAAAAAGTGAAAGGCAAATTAGAAGGAACTTGCCGCGGAGTAGTTGTGTGTGCATAGTCGTGGTTTTTAGGGCGCATGCCCGGGGCGGGAACATGACGGGGTAAAATTAGACACACGTTTTTAAGAAGGAACAGAATACCGTTGACCGACAAAAGAACCCGATAAAATACAGAATTTAAGAATCGAAAAGAATGTTTGCCATTGGATTGGTGCGTTTTATTCAAGGAGCGGCCACTTGTTAAATTTCCAACCCGTATTTTGTAATTCGTTTAAGGGATAGTCACTAAAAATTCAACGAACTTTAAAATAAAAGCCATGATTATTCAACTCAATCCTTCCATTCTGGTCGAAACCCCGCTTGGCACCGGCCACGCAATATTTGTCATTGATTACGGCATGCACCAAAACACCTGTTGGATCGTTGCACTGCAAAACAACGGTATCATAAAACACTTTGATTGCAACGACGTCATACTTTCAACCAATTACACCTATAGTATCAATTTGCACAAAAACGCGTTTACCGATCGCGAGAAAATGGCATCGTAGAATCGTCAATAGTTGACGGTTTACGGTTTACGGTTTACGGTTTACGGTTTACGGTTGTCGTGTCTGGAACTCAGCTTTTGGAGAAGTATTGGGACGGGCACGAATGATTGATAGCGGAGAAGTAAAAGGTTCTTTAGTGGCTATCGGTTAGTGGCTAGTGGCTTGGTGCATTGTGACCTGTGGCTAGTGGCTAGGAGTTCAATTCACCCAGGCTGACCCTCATCAAACTGACCCCTGACAGCTGATAGCTGACAACTTTACTGATGACTGACGACAGATGATGCCTGTATTTACTGGATAGTGGCTTGTGACTAGTTGCTTGTCACTAGGAGTACATTTCACTCGGGTGGTGTCACTATGAGTACATTTCACTCGGGTGGTGTCACTAGGAGTACATTTCACCCGGGCTGACCCCAGTCAAACTGAAAGCTGATAGCTGATAGCTGACAGCTTTAACTGACGACTGACGATTGAGCATAATAAAAAACAAAAAGCCCCATCTTACGATGAGGCTTTTCTAAGAAAGGCAGTGACATACTCTCCCACAAATGCAGTACCATCTGCGCAGGCGGGCTTAACTTCTCTGTTCGGGATGGGAAGAGGTGAGCCCCGCCGCAATAACCACCTTAGGTTTTAAGTCGAATGTCGCGTGTCTAATGTCGAACGAGGG